>JAVXWV010000875.1:0-5170 GCA_032230775.1 Mycobacterium sp.
GCGGCGTACGCGCCGAAGCCGAGCACCACGATCAGCGTCAGGTTCGGGATGACCTCTAGCAGGGTCCAGAACTTCGCGGACACCGACACCCTGCCGACCTGCGTGTCGTAGAGGTTGGTCAACTGCTCGTCGAACCGGTCGTAAACGTAGTCCTCGCGGCCGAACGACTTCACCACTCGGACACCGAGCGCGGATTCCTCGACATGGGTTGCGACGTGGCCGGACTGGTCCTGGGCAAGCCGCGAGAGCCGAGTGTAGGACTGCTGGAAGTGCAGAACGGTCAGCGTGATCGGCACGATCGACAGCAGCACCACCACACCCAGCGGCCAGTACATCGCCAGCAGGATCGCCGTCACCACGGTGATCTGGATGACGTTGAGCAGCAAGAACACCATGCCGAACGACATGAAGCGGCGAATGGTGCTCAGGTCGTTCATGATTCGCGACAGCAGCTGACCGGACTGCCAGCGGCCGTGGAACGACATCGGCAGTATCTGCAGCCGCGCGTAGAGGTCCTTGCGGATGTCGGCCTCGACGCCCATGGTGGCGCGCGCGACGAGCCACCGGCGGATGAACCACAGCACCGCCTCCGAGATGCCAACGCCCATCGCGGCGGCGCCGAGCACCCACAGGCCGTGCTGGTCCTGATGGCGCACCGGCCCGTCGATCACCGCCTTGGTCATCAGCGGAATCGCCACGGTGGCAACGAGGCTCGCGAGCGCGATGACGACCATCGCGACCCACCGCACCCGGTAGGGCATCAGATAGGGCATCATCCGCCACAGATCCGAGCCGGTACGTTCGCGGGCCGGCGGTCGCGCGATCGCCGGCGCCGAGCGCAACGTATCCAGAGTCGATTCAATCAAAGCAGTTCCAGAGTCTCATGCCGCTACGACATCCTCAGAATCCTTTTTGTTGCCGAACTGGGTTTGGTACAGCTCGGTGTTGCGCCCGCGCCGTGCCAGCAGCAGATCGTGCGTACCGCGTTCGACGATGCGGCCGTCCTCGACGACGAGGATCACGTCGGCGGCCCGCACCGTGGACAGCCGGTGGGCGATCACGATCGACGTCCGGCCCGCGAGCGCTTCGGCCAGGGCCAGTTGCACCGCGGCTTCCGATTGGGAGTCCAGCGCCGCGGTCGCCTCGTCGAGGATGACGACCCGGGATCTGCCCAGCAGCAGGCGCGCGATGGTCAACCGCTGCCGCTGTCCACCGGAGAGCCGGTAACCCCGCTCCCCCACGACGGTGTCCAGCCCGTCGGGCATCTCAGCGACCACGTCGGCCAGCCGTGCTCGCTCCAGCGCGCGCCATAGCTCGTCGTCGGTCGCCTCGGGAGCGGCCAGCCGTAGATTCGAGCCGATCGACTCGTGGAAGAGGTGCCCGTCCTGGGTGACCATGCCGACGGTCTCCTTTAGCGACGCAAAGCTGATGTCACGCACGTCAACGCCGTTGAGTTTTATGGAACCGGCGCTACTGCCTGATGTCAACGCTTCCGCGGCTCCGTCGTCGATGTCGTAGAGCCGGCCAAGCAGCGAGGCGATCGTCGACTTGCCCGCACCTGACGAGCCGACCAGCGCCACCATCTGTCCCGGCTGTGCGACAAACGAAATGCCGTGCAGCACTTCGTCTCCGCCCCGGTCGTCAAGGACGGCGACCTCTTCCAGCGACGCCAATGAGACCTTGTCGGCAGACGGGTAGGCGAACCGCACGCCGTCGAACTCGACCGAGACGGGGCCGTTCGACACCGTCACGGCATCCGGCTTCTCCTGGATCAGCGGCACCAGGTCGAGCACCTCGAAGACCCGCTCGAAGCTCACCAGCGCACTGGCGATCTCGACGTGCGCGTTGGCCAGCGCGGTCAACGGTGAGTACAGCCGTGTCAACAGCAGAGCCAGTGACACGATCGCACCCGTCTGCAAGGCGCCGCCGATCGCCAGCACGCCGCCGAGCCCGTACACGAGCGCCAGCGCCAGCGCCGACATCAGCGTCAGCGAGTTCATGAAGACCGACTGCAGCATCGCGGTGCGCACACCAATGTCGCGAACGCGGTCGGCGCGCACCTCGAACTCGCGCGACTCGGTTGCCGGGTTGCCGAACAGCTTCACTAGCGTGGCGCCGGGCGCCGAAAATCGTTCGGTCATCTGGGTGTTCATCGTCGCGTTGTGGTTCGCGGCCTCGCGGGAAAGCCGCGCCATGGTTCTCCCGATCCAGCGGGCGGGGAGCAGGAACAGCGGCATCAGCAGCAGTGACAGCAGCGTGACCTGCCAGGAGATCCTGAGCATGACCACAAGCGTCAGCGTCAGCGTGACGATGTTGGTGATGATGCCGGAGAACGTGTCGGAAAAGGCGCGCTGTGCGCCCGTCACATCATTACCGAGCCTGCTGACCAGGGCGCCGGTGCGGGTGCGGGTGAAGAACGCGATGGGCATCCGCTGCACGTGATCGAACACGGCGGTGCGCAGGTCGAGGATCAAGCCCTCGCCGATGTTCGACGATAGCCATCGAGTCAGCAGCGATAAGCAGGCATCGGCGACGGCGACCGCCGCGATCACGGCGGCCAGTGCCACCACCACGTCGACCGCGCCCCTGCCGATCTCGTCAACAACCTTGCCTGCCAGCAGCGGAGTGGCGAGCCCGAGCATCGCACTGACCACGCTGACCGCGAGGAACCCGGCCAACCTGCGGTGATGACGTCCGGCGAAGCCCCAGATCCGGCCGAGCAGTTTGCGGTCGGCCAATGACCGCAGATCACCGCCGCGCGCGCGAACCTGCCGGTATAACGTTTGCCGGGCTACCGTCTCAAAGCTCATCTAATCACCCTAAAACCTCAACAATGGATGAGGTCAACGGCTTCCCCGGCGTGTCTAGACCACGCCGAAATATCCGATCACCCCTGCGGCGCCGACCACGATCAGGGGATTGGTCTTGGTGAACACGAAGATCGCCGTGCATATCGCTGTCAGCAGATACGCCCGCCAGTCGTGGTCGGCGGCCCGGCTCATCACCAGCGAGGTGGCCATGATGAGGCCGACGGTCAACGGCGCGAATCCCTTCTCGACGGCGACCCGCCACTTGGCCTTCTGCGCCTTTTGCCAGAACAGCGTGACGATATACATCAACGACGCGGCGGGGACGATCATCGCGACCGTCGCGATCACGCCGCCGATGATCGCTCCTGGCACTCCCCCGACCGTGAGTCCCGCGCCGTAGCCGACCATCGTCACGATCAGGATGCTGGGGCCCGGCGCGGTTTGGGAGATCGAGAAGATGTCGGCGAACTGCGAGTCGGTCATCCAGTGATGTCCGTGCACGGCCTGCATGTGCATCTCAGGCAGCACCGCGTTGCCGCCGCCGATCGACAACAGCGACAGCATGCCGAACAGACCCGCGAGTTGCAGATAGGTGTGGATCACGCGGGCCGTTCCCTCGGCCACGCCCAGAACAGCGCGATCGGCGCAAGAATCGCCAAAACCACCAGAAGTGGCCACCGCACAAGGCCGTTCAGGACGAAGGCCGCCCCGAACAACAGCACCGGCATCAGCCCCGTCAAGCACTTCCTGCCGGTTTGGATGACCATCGCCAACGTCAATGCGACGGCCGCAGCCGAGGCGCCGTGAAGGACACCCTTCACGGCGGGGATCTCTTTGAACCGGAAGTAGAAGTAAGCCGCGACCATGATGATGACGACGGGCATGAGGCACAGGCCGAGCAGCGCGGCGGCCGCCCCTGGCAGGCCACGCATCTTCGACCCGGCGAACACCGCGATGTTCACCTGGTTGGCGCCGGGCAGGATCCGGCTCATCGTCATCGCGGACAGGAACTCCGCCTCGCCGATCCACTGCTTCTCGACCACCAGCACTTCCCGCGACCACGCCGACAGCCCGCCGCCGAACGATGCTAGCGCTATGTGGTTGAAGGTGAGCGCGAGCTCGCGCAGCGAGACCTTGGCCGGCCCGGCCTCAGCCTCAAGCTCATTCATGCATGAGGTCTTTGTCGTGCGGGAAATCCTCCTCGTGGTGCTGCGACGGATCGAGCGGGTCCGGCGCCTCGTAGTGGTGCGACATCTCCCAGTCGCTGTCGAAGACTTCCTTCAGCCGCCCGACGATCGCCGGGTCGTCGGTCATGATGCCCAGTTCCCGGCGCAGGTCGAATGCGCTGCGGTCGATGTTCATCGACCCCACCAGCGCGTGTCGGCTGTCGACGATGATCAACTTGGCGTGCACCCTTAGGTTCTTCTGTTTGTGCACCTTGACGCCGAATCGGTTCAATGTCCGCAGCGACGCGAATGTGTCGAGAATGTCCCATTCGCTGATGCCGTGCTTGCCGCCGCAGAGAACGTGCACCTTTACCCCGCGATCGGCCGCTGAGGCGAGGCGTTCGAGGATGACCGCGTCGACGTACTTGGGGTGCTGCACGTCCAGGCGCTCGGTGGCCGTGTCGATGAATTGCGCCATGTGGTAGCGCGAATTGGAATTGCTCCAAAGCAGGCCTTCGTAGGCTCCGCAGTCCCAATCGCGATGCTCCCAGTCGGCGTTGAATACTTCGACGATCTGCGCGACGTGGTACGGATTGTCGGTGATAATGCCGTAATCGCGGGTCAGCGTGAAGTACTTTTCCATCAGGTTGAAGGTGGCCACCAGTGCGGCTTTCTCGTCGACCACAATCGATTTTTCATGCGTCACGTAGAAATTCGGATTGGCCCACTGGACCGCGATTCCGGCATTCAAGAATTGCTCGTAGGTCTCGTCATTGGCGCGATCACCGCCGGACCGAGCAGCATTGAGCTGCACCCGCACGACGACGCCCGCTTTCTTCCTGTCGATAACGGCCGCGACCAAACTCGGTTCGGTAAACGTGAATTGTTTGATCAAAAGCGAAATTTGTGCCGAATTGATGAATTCGCGGACAGGTTCCAGGCCGTCATCGGGCTCAACAATCAGACGCGGAGAGGGCGGGAGCATAATTTCGGGATGCTAGCACCGGGAGAATACCGTCGCTTTGCTATCGCAGGATCGTTCAGCTCGCCGTGACACGACGGTGATGAGACCGCTGCAACGGTGATACCGAGGTCGCTAACGTGCCTGTCACATCGGCGGCACACCGTGGTGCAAGATTGCGGGCATGGACAGTGGAGCGGCTTCGCCCCGGGTGCTCGTAGTCGACGACGACC
>JAVXWV010000011.1:0-2856 GCA_032230775.1 Mycobacterium sp.
GTGCTCACCTCGTCGATCGGCGGTCTTTACGGCAACCACGAGGTGGCGAACTACGCGGTGGCCAAGGCGGGCGTCATCGGCCTTTCCAACGTCGCCGCAATCGAAGGTGCGGCGCACGGCGTCAAGAGCAACGTCATCGTGCCTGCCGCGGTGACGAGAATGGCCGACGGTATCGACACCTCCGCCTACCCGCCGATGGGCCCAGAACTGGTGGCCCCCGTCGTCGGCTGGCTGGCGCACGAATCCTGCTCCGTCACAGGCGAAATGCTTGTAGCGCTCGCAGGGCGGGTGGCCAGGGCCGTCGTCGCCGAGACGCCGGGCGTGTACCGGCCGTCATGGTCGATCGCAGACGTCGGCGAACACATCGCGGCCATCCGCGACGCATCCGATCCCGTCGTCTTCCCGGTCGTGCCCGACGGCCACGGCGACCACATCCGCTACAGCTTCGGCATGGCCGCGCACGCGAGGAGCGGAACAGACGAAGCCCAAGGAGCCGTCCGTGGTTAGTCAAGGCCCGCTGAAAGGCGTGCGCGTCGTCGACCTCACCGCGATGGTGATGGGGCCCTACTGCACCCAGATCATGGCCGACATGGGCGCCGACGTGATCAAAGTCGAACCGCCGCAGGGTGACGACACGCGATATGTGTCTGTCGGTCCCGCTCCTGGGATGAGCGCCGTCTTCGTGAACGTGAACCGCGGCAAACGCAGTGTCGTTCTGGACCTGCGCTCCGAAGAGGGCAGCACCGCGCTCCGGGCGCTCGTCGCTGACGCCGACGTCTTCATCCACTCGATGCGAGCCAAGGCGATCGCCAAGCTTGGTTTCGATTATGACCAGGTTTCCGCGCTCAACCCGAGCATCGTCTACACCAACTGCTACGGCTACGGCAGGCGAGGACCCGACCGCGACCGGCCTGCCTATGACGACACCATCCAGGCGGAATGCGGGCTGACCGCCGTGCAGAAACAACTGACGGGTGAGGCCGATTTCGTCGGCACCATCGTCGCCGACAAGGTCGCAGGTCTGACCGCCCTCTACGCGACGACGATGGCGTTGTACCACCGCGAGCGGACGGGCGAGGGTCAAGAGGTGGAGGTCGCCATGTTCGAGACCATGGCGTCCTTCATGCTGGTCGAACATGCCAACGGAGCCATCTACGACCCTCCCCTCGGACCGGCCTTCTACCCAAGGACGGTGGCACCCAATCGAAGGCCGTACGAGACAAGCGACGGCTACATCGCCGCGCTGATCTACAACGACAAACACTGGAACGCGTTCGTCGGCGCCGTGAAACCGGCGTGGGCCGACGACATGTACTCGACACTCGAGCGACGTGCGAACCAGATCGACGCCGTCTACGGCCTGGTGGCCCAAACCATGAAGGAGCGCACCACCGAGGAATGGTTGGCGTTGTTCCGCGAGCTCGAGATTCCAGCCGCACCACTGAACACCCCCGGCGCGTTGTTCGACAATCCGCATCTCACCGCCGTCGGTCTGTTCGAGACTGTGGAAACGCAGCACGGCCCGGTGCGGTTCCCCGGTGTGCCGACCTGGTTCTCCAGGACTCCCGGCCGGGTCGCCGGTCCGGCGCCGGAGCTGGGCGCAAACACCGTGGACGTGCTCGACGAGCTCGGCCTCGGCCACGCTGACATCGAACCCGCACGGGGCTCGGGATAGGACCGCCAGTGGACTTCGAGATGGGGCAGAAAGCCACTCAGTTGCGCGGCGAGCTGCGTGAACTGGTGAAAGCCCATGTGCCCGAGCACTTCCTGGGTGCGTTCACCGACAACCCGGCCGACCTTGAGATCGCCCAACAGTTCTGCCGAACGCTGGCCGAACGCAACCTGCTGTGCATGGCGTGGCCCGAGGAGTTCGGTGGCGGCGGCGCGTCGGTGTGGGAACAAACGGTGGTCCGCGAAGAGATGTGGGCGCACCACGAGCCCCGCGGCGCCCAGTACATGGGGGTCAACTGGGTCGGGCCCATCATCATGCGCCACGGCACCGAGGAGCAGCAGCGCAAGCACCTACCGCCCATCGCGCGCGGAGAGGTGATCTGGTGTCAGGGCTTTTCCGAGCCGGAGGCCGGCTCCGACCTCGCGTCACTGCGCACGTCCGCGCGGCGCGACGGCGACGGCTGGCTGGTCAGCGGTCAGAAGATCTGGACGTCGTACGCCACCATGGCGCAGTGGTGCTTCCTGCTCGCCCGTACAAGCAAGGTGGGAGAAGGTGCGACCCAGAAGAAACAGCAGGGCCTCACGATTTTCCTTGTGCCGATGGATGATCCGGCGATCCAGGTGCGGCCGATCCGCTGCATGATGGGCCCGCACCACCTCAACGAAGTGTTCTTCGACGACCTGCGGGTCACCGAGGCCGACGTGCTCGGCACTGTCGACGCGGGCTGGTCGATCGTGCAGGACGTGATGTCGTTCGAGCGCGTCGGCATCGCTCGGTACGCCAGGTGCGAGCGGTTGCTTGCCGCCGCACCGGCCGTGCTCGGAAACCGCTGGGACGACCTGCCTGCCGAGTTGCGGGGGAGGTGGGTTCGCATGCTCACGCATTGCCGCCGCGCCCGGTTGATGGCGTATCGCGTCGTCGATCTTCAGAGCAGCGGGCGCATCCAGCCCGGGGACGCCGCCGCGTACCGTATCGCGGTCACCAAGCTGGACCAGGACAGCGCAGAGGTGCTGATGGACATCGCGGCCGAGGTGTCGCACGGGGATGCGAAAGCCAGGTGGTTCCTTGGCGAGGTCGAGGACCATTGGCGGTACTCGCAGGCATCCACCGTATCGTCCGGCAGCATCGAGATGCAGCGCATCCTGCTGTCGCGGGCCCTGCTGGCGGCCAAATGATTCTCGATC
>JAVXWV010000029.1:0-3104 GCA_032230775.1 Mycobacterium sp.
CGGCGGTGCGCGAGCTTAAGACCGCAGCCACTGCCACGGCGTAGCCCCACTGGGTTTGCCCGCCAGCCCCTAAGCCGCGAGCCCTGTAGTAGAAAAGATGGGCCGGCGGCATATCGCCACCGGCCCACCCATCGCTAGCGCGGTGTTAACACTCACGCGCGAACGTTCACCCGCTCAGATCACAGCGGGATCCACATGCCAAGGAACCAGAATCCCCAAGCGCCGCGGTCGTTGTCGAAGAACGGCTCAACTCGCTGGCCCTGCCAATTGAAGGGCTGGTGGTCAAAGCGGGCGTCGTCGAAGCCGCGCTGATCCCACGGCCGCTGATCCCAGCCACCCTGATCTCCCCGCCATTGATCCGGTCGCCACTGGTCCCCAAACTGGCGACCGTCGCCACCGTCTCCACGGTGATCCTGTCCACCGTCGCCACGTTGGTCGCCCTGACAGTTTTGTGCCCAGCACGGCTGCCCACCATTGCCACGGTCAGCAGACGACGTGCCGAGGCCAACCCCCAACCCGAGAGCGCTAGCGCCCATCGCGCCCACGATCGCGGCCCGCGCCACAGTCTTTTTCAAACTCATTGTTGTGCTCCTTCAGTGTTGTGAACTGCCTTCGAATCAAGCGAATCGAGTCGTCAGAGCCGAAGCCAGCACCGCTGGCGACCTCCTGCGCTTCGCTTGACAGGGGGCTTGCTTTGGAAGGCGATGCTCGAGGATGCGTCACGCTGCTAAACCGCTGTGCGGGTGCTGTACCGCTGCACGGGTCGTGCGACGTGCGACCCTCACTTGCTCTATCGGGCTACCCCAGCCGGTGTGTTACCCAATCCGGAGTGGGCTGGATCACTCTCCGCAAAAAGCCTGGCAAAACTCGGTTTTCGAGATCTTGACCGTCCATGGGCGCTTACCCCCACGATCGTTCCTGGTTGGTCGCAGTCGTTTGGCGAGCAGATGCCTGAACGGATGCTGAAGGTTGGCTGCGCTTCTGGCATCGTTAGGTGGATGCCGGGGGTGACCCTGTCGTTGAGAAGACAGCCCAGCCCGGGTCCGCCGATTGAACAATCTTCACACTTCGTCATCTCACCTAAGCGCACTGATCTGAACTACGACCATGGCCCGAGTTCGTCGCCAACCGGACGGTGACTCAGCCCGGCAACCAAGTTGACCGTGGCGCAACGCTATCGCGCGAATCGTCCATGATTTCAGGTCAGTGCCCGATACGGCGGCCAGCTTTCGCACCGGCAGGCTATCCGGAAAACGAAGGTGGACAACGGTATCGCTGAAGGGGGCCTGTGAGATGTGACGTGAAGCGGTAGTACTCTGGAGTGTGGTTGAGCTTACAGCCTGCTGCGGCTACCGATCTGGTGCCGTGAATCTGCCTTCAGACTGCAGGGCCCGCCCGAGCTTCGCGCTCTGACGAGGAAGTTCGCCATGCCTCCGACCAGCACAGCCCCATTCCATCGCCCCCAACCAGACGCCGCGCGGGACACCCAGCCGTATGGCCGTGCCGAGGTGGACATGCGCCAGGTGAGCTCCACGCGCGTCGTCGTAACCGTGACCGGCGACGTCGATGCGACGAACCGCGAGGCACTCGGCCGGTTCGTCGAGCGCCACATCCGCGTCTCGCAGCAGCTCATCGTCGATCTCAGCGACGTCGACTTCTTCGGAAGCCAGGGCTTCACGGCGCTCTTCTACATCAGTGTCCACTGTGCGCGCCGGGACGTTGACTGGATGGTCGTCGGCAACCGCGGCGTGCGACGGATACTGCGGATCTGCGATCCCGAGGGCGAACTACCGATGGTGAACGACCTCGCCGCCGCACACACGCGCCTGGATCACCTCGCGCGATGCCGCCGGCCAGTTGTGCCGACGAGCCGATCTCGCGCCGGCACTTCGCCACCTCACCGAAAGGTGGATCAACGCCTCTTCCCTGCCGCGCGAGCGTTCCACGCAAAGTCCAGATGACGGACCAGCGGGCTGAACCCGCCTTCGGGCACGCCAGCGACCGCGCTCTTGATGCCAGCATCCGTTGCTTACGTTGACGCAGCTCATCGACGAGCGACGCGAGTTCGCGGCGCAAGGCCAAATCGCCCACCACTGCGACGTTGCAGTTGCCACGATTGCGGGCTGGCGAGCACATGTCGCCACTGCTGGCGCCCATCAACCCTTCCCGCCGGCGCGAGCTGTCAATCCCTGCTAGCGCCCATCGCGGGGGATGGACCGGGTTGAACGCCGGATCGTCGTTGCTGCTATTTCTGGCCGACACCGGTCGGGTTGAGGTGCGTGAGGTGGCCGCTTTCGGTGCCGTCGGTGGGGTCGATGACGCAGTCGATGAGAGCCGGACCGCCCGACATGAGCGCGCCGGTGAGGGCGATGGTGAGCTGGGCGGGCGTCGTGGCTTGGTAGCCCTTTCCTGCCGAAAGCCATATCCTGCACCTCGTTTGGTCGCCGGCAGGCAGACGAGGTTCTTGCTGGCTGCAGGCCGCGAAGTCATGTCAGCGGTGATGGCATCGGTATACGGCAACGGAATTCTGAAAGCGTGACGGTCAACAACCACGTTCGCAGACGCGAGCCAATCGCCGCGAAGGTGCCGGAGATAACGGCGTCGTTCTGGGCCCTGAAATTGCTGACAACCGCGATGGGTGAAGCGGCTTCTGACTACCTGCTCAGCATGATGAGCTTCATCGGCCTCGGTATTGGCGCAGCAGGTTTCGCATTCGCCCTGTGGGTTCAGTTTCGGACACAGCGATACAACGCCTTCGCCTACTGGGCGGCGGTGATGATGATCGCCGTGTTCGGCACCATGGCCGCCGACACTCTCCACCACCAGCTGCGCGTCTCCTTTGGAATGTCCAGCCTGGCGTGCGCCCTTGCGGTCACGGCGACGTTCTGGGCGTGGTACCGCGTTGAGCACACGTTGTCCATGCACAGCATCACCACACGGCGCCGCGAGGTGTTCTATTGGCTGACAGTGTCGTTCACGTTTGCCCTCGGAACCGCCGTCGGCGACCTTACCGCAAGCTCACTACACTTCGGATTCGTCGGATCGATAGTTCTGTTCGCCGTCGTCATGGCCGTTCCAGCGTTGGGCTGTTGGCGTTTTCGCCT
>JAVXWV010000050.1:0-3323 GCA_032230775.1 Mycobacterium sp.
ACGACGAGATCGCGACCGGCGTGCGTCACATGCAGGCCCAGGACAAGGTCGCCGCCGGGTTGGACGCGGATCGGGTCGCGGCCGCACTACTTGCCGGGATCCAGGGCGGCGTCGGCGTCATGCTGGCCACCGGCGACCTCGGTTATCTCGAAGCGGCGCTCGACGTCGGGATCGAGTCACTGCGCCCCGTGGAATAAGTGGAGGCGTGCTCTCACGCCTAAGCGGCTCCGGTCCTCATGTGGCGCTTGCCCCACTGACACATCGCCTCGGTCACCGGACGCAGCGACTCACCGTACTCGGTCAGCGAATACTCGACGCGCGGCGGCACTTCGGCAAACACCTCGCGGGCGACGACGCCGTCGGTCTCCAGTTCTCGCAGTTGACGGGCCAGCACGCGGTCACTGATTCCGGTCGTCTTGCGCCGCAACTCGGCGAAGCGGTGCGGTCCGGTGTGCATCATGTGGAAGATCAGCACGGCCTTCCACTTGCCGCCGATGACCGCGAGTGTGGCCTCCACCGGACATCCGAACTGGTCGTCCATACCCACCTCCCGGTCAGTAGCTCACCTCAAAGTGCGTACTTATCGGTGTCTGCCCTCGGCCGTAGCGTAGCCCCCATGAAGATCGCAATTATCGGAGCGGGGAACGTCGGGCGTGCGCTTGGCGGTGCGTGGCGCACCGACCACGACATCACCTACGGCGCCCGCTCCCCCGACGACGCCAAGTACGCCGACCTCGACGCCGCCACCGCGACAAACGACGCTGCGGCCGCAGCCAGCGACATCGTCGTGCTGTGCACACCGTGGCAGGGCACTGAGGACGCCGTCAAGGCGTGTGGCGACCTCAGCGACAAGGTGCTCATCGACTGCACCAACCCGCTGACCCCGGACTTCACCGCATTGGAGATCGGACACACCACCTCGGGCGCCGAACAGGTCGCGGCGTGGGCACCGGGCGCACGGGTGTGCAAGGCCATGAACCAGATCGGCGCTCCGATGATGGGTCATCCCCAATTGCCAAGCGCGCCCGTCATGTTCGTTTGCGGTGACGACGAGGCAGCCAAGCAAGTCACCGCCGGACTCGTGTCGGAGCTGGGCTTCGAGACCGTCGATGCGGGCGACCTCACGCTGGCGCGGCTGCTGGAGCCGTACGCATTGATCTGGATCCACCTCGCGCTGCGGCGCGGCTTCGGCACAAACTGGGCCTTCGGGCTCATTCGGGGAAAGGACTGACGTGGCCATCGAGTACATCCGGTACCGAATCGACGAGGACCGCCGCGAGCAGTTCGTCAATGCGTACCGGACGGCGGCGGAGGCCCTGGACGACAGCCCATACTGCCTGGGTTATGAGCTATCGCATTGCGAGGAGGAGCCGGAGCGATTCGTGCTGCGCATCCATTGGACCTCCACTGACGATCACCTTGGCAAGTTCCGACCCAGCGAGCACTTCCGCCGGTTCTTCCCACCCATCAAGCCGTATGTCGACGACATCGAGGAGATGCAGCACTACCAACCGGTCGAGGCGCTGACCCGGATCAAGTGAGCGCGCGTTCGAGCCGCTCGACGTAGGCGTCGACGTCACCGACAGCCGACTCTGCGGCGTGCACGCCTATCGCGATGGTGTCGCCGACGCCGCCAACCACGTGTGTCAGTCCCATCATCGGCGACAGTCCGGCGAAGGCCGTCACCATCGTCACGGGCGCACCGCCGAAGCTGAAATCGTTGGCGCCGAAGTTCACGCTCGAGACGACGGTATTGCCGGTCACCAGTGCCACACGGACATCGGGATCGAATCGGTCCATGCCCCAACGCAACAACGGAGCCGGTGTCGCCGCGAAGGCCAGGTCCGCCATCCGCATCGCAGGGTGCGCGGCCCGGCGGCGCCGCTCGTCGAGGTCGGCGGCGATCCGGACGCAGCGTTCAGGCTCGGCGAGCTCCGGGTAGAGGCCGACGCCGACGTTCCCGAAGTGGTTGTACGCCAAGCGCGGCGGCGGTTTGGCCATCGGCACCTCAGCGCCGAGCAACGTCGGGTCGTCGCCAAGAGTGCGCAGTTGGTCGGCGAGCGCGCCAGACACCGCCGACAGAACCGCAACGGTGACTGTGGGGCCAGACAGGTCGGAACGCCTTCGCACCACGGTACGCAGGTGCGTCGGGCCTGTCGGTCGCGCATTGGTTCTCAGCGCCGGACGCAGATCGGCCGGTGGCGGAACCCTTCCCGCATCGGTGTCTTCGACCATCTGGCGATGCGCGCGAGCCGCACGAAACCCCAAGAACGGCAATGTGATTAGCCCAGATGACGAAGCATCGATCCCGGGCACCACACCATCGAGTCGGCCGAACATGATCGCTGCGGACGCAGAGGTTCGGCCCCCGCCGCCAAGAGCATGTGAGATCTGGAATACCGCGACTGTGCCAGGGCCCACCGCTCCGGGCACGCCCTCGACGCCGGTGAACACGTGCAACCGCCACGCCGCCACCCGTGCATCCAGACGGTCGGCGGTGAGTGCACTCACCTGGGCCAGACATGACGCCCAGGTGGGGTCTTCGATGTCGTGCACGACGAACAGCGAGCGGTCGACGTCACGGTGCACCCACGCGGGATACATGAGAAAACCGTCATCGCCGACGCGCACCGTGAGGTCGGTGCAGCCGCGGGCTCGCTCGGCGATCTGCTCGAGGGCCTGCTCCAGGTCGGCAGGCACACCCGCGAACCCATACAGCAGAACGGTGTCGTTGGGGATCTTCGCGGACATCCAGAACGTCTGCGCATCAACCGCCGAGAGCCGACGCGGTGCCATGCTCTCAGGCTAGGCTCTGCAGCCATGCTTCCGCCTCCAAGGGACGACGGCGTCGTGATCATCACCGGCGCGTCGTCGGGAATCGGCGAGGAGTTCGCCAGGGAATTCGCGCGCCGCGGTTACCGATTGGTACTCGTGGCACGGCGGGCCGACCGGCTCACTGCCCTTGCGGAAGAACTCTCCGGCCGGGCTCACGTGCTTCCCGCAGATCTCTCGAAGCGCGACGAGCGCGCGACCCTGTTCGATCAGGTGGCTGCACTCGGTGTGGTTCCCGACATCCTTGTCAACAACGCCGGGCTCGCCACGCTGGGCCCGGTCGCCGAATCGAGTCCAGAGGCCGAACTCAACCTGATCGAGGTCGACGTCGCTGCAGTGGTCGATCTGTGTTGCCGATTTGTTCCCAGCATGGTCAAGCGCGGACGGGGCGCGGTGCTCAACGTCGCTTCGGTTGGCGCGTTCGGACCCGTACCGGGGCAGGCGTCGTACGGCGCGGCCAAGGCCTTCGTGCTGTCCTACACCCATGCGAT
>JAVXWV010000182.1:0-8370 GCA_032230775.1 Mycobacterium sp.
GGGTCAACGCCTTGAACAGCTTCTTGGTGCTGGCCACGACATGACCGTATCCCACCGTGGCACGGCCGGTGTCCGGCACGGAACACATAACTTCTGCACAGCCCCTACACACGTCCCCGGGCGTAGCGTCGAAGACGGACAACAGAAAGTAACAGCGTTGTCCGGCAACACCTTTGACTAGCATTTATTGAGATACGCAGGAGTTCACATGAAGAATATGAGAACTATCGCGTCGGGGATTGGAATTGCAGTGGCCCTCGGTGCCGCTGGACTCGGAATCGGGGTGGGCACGGCCAGCGCCGCGCCGCCGTCGCCCGTCGCGCACGGAGACTTCGCCGAGTGGGGCGGCCATGGCCGTGGCCCATGGGGACCGGGTCCGGGTGGCCCTGGCCCGTGGTACCCGCCACCGCCGCCTCCCGCGTACGGCTACGACTACGGCGGTTACGCGCCACCCCCGCCGTGCATCAGCGGCCCGCTGGGTTTCCTGCAGTTCTGCCCATAACCCCGGTTGAATGATCTGCTGTTTCCGCTGATCAGGGCCAATCTCCGGCCCTGATCAGCCAGCAGACGGTCGCACTTCCACTACCCTGGACGCCTATGTGCGGAATCGTCGGCTACGTCGGGCAGCGTCCTGCCTGCGGCATCGTCGTCGACGCGCTGCGCCGCATGGAGTACCGCGGCTACGATTCGTCTGGCGTCGCGCTTGTCGACGGTAGCGGCGGCCTGACCGTGCGCCGCCGGGCCGGGCGGTTGGCCAATTTGGAAGCCGATCTCGCCGAAACCGACGACGACAGCTTGGTTGGCAGCACCGGCCTCGGCCACACCCGCTGGGCCACCCACGGCCGACCCACCGATCGCAATGCCCACCCGCACCGCGACGCCGCCGGACGGATCGCGGTCGTCCACAACGGGATCATCGAGAACTTCGCCGCGCTGCGCACCGAACTGGAGACCGCAGGCGTCGAGTTCGCCAGCGACACCGACACCGAGGTCGCGGTTCACCTGGTCTCCCAGCAGTACCGCCACGGCGACACCGCAGGCGACTTCGCGGCCTCCGTGCTTGCGGTGCTGCGCCGGCTGGAAGGCCATTTCACGCTGGTCTTCGCCAACGCGGACGAGCCGGGGATGATCGTCGCCGCCCGCCGCTCCACGCCGCTGGTCGTCGGCGTCGGCGATGGTGAGATGTTCATCGGTTCCGACGTGGCCGCCTTCATCGAGCACACCCGCGACGCTGTCGAACTCGGTCAGGACCAGGCGGTGGTGCTCACCGCCGACGGTTACCGCATCACCGATTTCCACGGCGAACCGGACGATGTGAATGCTCGGCCCTTTCATATCGACTGGGACATGTCGGCCGCCGAAAAGGGCGGCTACGAGTACTTCATGCTCAAGGAGATTGCCGAGCAGCCCGCCGCGGTCTCGGACACACTGCTCGGCCATTTCGCGAACGGCCGCATCGTGCTCGATGAACAGCGCCTGTCCGACCAGGAGCTGCGCGAGATCGACAAGGTGTTCGTCGTCGCCTGCGGCACCGCCTATCACTCCGGCCTGCTGGCCAAGTACGCCATCGAGCACTGGACCAGGCTGCCCGTCGAGGTCGAGCTGGCCAGCGAATTCCGTTACCGCGACCCGGTTCTGGACAGCCACACTCTCGTCGTCGCCATCTCACAGTCCGGTGAGACCGCAGACACGCTGGAGGCGGTGCGCCACGCAAAGGAGCAGAAGGCCAAGGTGCTGGCCATCTGCAATACCAATGGTTCGCAGATTCCGCGTGAGTGCGACGCCGTGCTCTACACGCGAGCCGGGCCGGAGATCGGTGTCGCGTCGACGAAGACGTTCCTGGCGCAGATAGCCGCGAATTACCTTGTCGGGCTTGCCCTTGCGCAGGCCCGCGGAACCAAGTACCCCGACGAGGTGGAGCGTGAATACCGCGCTCTGGAGGCGATGCCCGACCTGATCGCACGGGTGTTGGAGACCGCCGCCACACCGGTGTCCGCGCTGGCCCACCAGTTCGCCGAGTCGCAGACGGTGCTGTTCCTCGGCCGTCACGTCGGCTACCCCGTCGCGCTTGAAGGTGCGCTCAAGCTCAAGGAATTGGCGTACATGCACGCCGAGGGGTTCGCGGCAGGCGAGCTCAAGCACGGGCCGATCGCGCTGATCGAAGACGGCCTCCCGGTGATCGTCGTGATGCCGTCGCCGAAGAATGCCCAAACGCTGCACGCCAAGCTGCTGTCGAACATCCGGGAGATCCAGGCCCGCGGCGCGATCACCATCGTCATCGCCGAGGAGGGCGACGACACCGTCCGGCCGTACGCCGATCACCTGATCGAAATACCGGCGGTGGCAACACTTTTCCAGCCCCTGCTGTCGACGATTCCGCTGCAGGTGTTCGCCGCCGGCGTGGCGCAGGCCCGCGGCTACGACGTGGACAAGCCTCGCAACCTGGCGAAGTCCGTAACCGTCGAATAGTGCGTCTCGGCGTGTCGTCGCAATAGCTGATCAGTCGGTGACACGATGACGCCGTGTCGCTCGTCGAGGTCATCGAGGTAATCGGCAAGGTCATCGATGCCACCGGTGTCGCCGTAATCGCAGGCGGCGCGATACTCGCCGTCTTCATGACGCTTGCAAAGAATCGTCGCGACGAAGGCGGCGCGTACGATTTCTTTCGGCGGCGGCTCGGCCGTGCCATTCTTCTCGGCCTCGAATTCCTGGTCGCCGCGGACATCATCCGCACCGTCGCCGTCACCCCCACCGGCGAGAGCGTCCTGGTGCTGGGTGGCATTGTGCTGATCCGCACCTTCCTCAGCTTCTCGCTCCAGCTCGAGATGACCGGCGCGTGGCCGTGGCAGCAGCGCCCCACCGCCAGCGCCGACAAGTCGCACGGACACTCAGCTGAGTGATGCAGGCTGCTTGAGGCGGGACGACAGCACGAGCGCCGACAGGATGACGGCCACCAGGAGCAGGGCCGGGACATCGCCCAGCAGGTGTCCCATCTGGTGTCCCATATGGTCGCCACCGAAAGACTGCACCGCCATGATTGCTGCGTGTACGACGCTTGACCACACGGCAAACCAGATCAGGCTGAGATTGGCCTTGGGGTTTCGCGCCGCGTTGATCAGGAACACGCCCAGTGTCGCGTACAAACCGACAATCATCATGAAGTAATCGGACTGGTAGGGCGCGCCTGCATGCCATGCCCACCCCGACGGCCAGACCACGGCCAGGGGATAAAGCAGGAGACACAACGCGCCAAAAACCGCGAGTGCGATTTGAAGAAGCTTGTAAGCGGATGGCATCTGCCCTCCAAGGTGTTCAGTTACGTCCGTCTAGATGCGTCCGGACCCACCCAAATGGTTCAAACTGCCAAGGCGGGCTCGGCGACCCGAGCCAAATGATCCTCCAGGAAAGGCCCGATCAGAGCCACCACCTCGGCCAGCCGGCTCTCCAACAGGAAGTGGCCGCCGTCGAGCAGGTTGATCTCGGCCCGCGGCAGATCGCGAGCGAACGCCAACGCGCCGTCCGGCCCGAAGATCTGGTCGTTGCGGCCCCACACCGCAAGCAGCGGCACCTGTGAGGTACGGAAGTATTCGTGCACGCGAGGGTAGAGGTCGACGTTGCTGCTGTAGTCGGCGAAGAGCTCCAGTTGCGCGGCGACCCGCTCCGGACTGCTTGCCACGGCTGAGTGCGCGTTGATCCAGCTGTCGGGATCGACAACCGACGGGTCTGAAACCCCATGGGTGAATTGCCATTTCAAACCGTCGGGGCTGATGAACTCGCGCAGGGGGGCGGCGTTGGCCTCGGAACGTTCGCGGCCGTAGGCGAACAGCGGCTCCATCACGTCGCCGACGAACCCCTCAACGTAGGCATTACCGCTCTGGGTGATGATCGCAGCGATGCGGTCGGGGTGGCGCAACGCCAGCCGCCAGCCAACCGGTGCGCCGTAGTCCTGGACGTAGATCGCGTACCGCTGCAGACCGAGGTGGTCAAGCAGCGCGTCGACGTGGTCGGCGAGGTTGTCGAAGGTGTACTTGAACTCGTCGACGCCTGGCACGTCGGAGTGGCCGAAGCCGGGGTAGTCGGGGGCGATGACGTGGTAACGGTCGGCCAGCGCGGGGATCAGGTTGCGGTACTGGTGCGTGCTGGACGGTGTGCCGTGCAGCAGGACCACGGCGGGAGCGGCGGGTGAGCCGCCCTCGCGGTAGAAGATCTGGCGACCGGCGATCTCGGCGTAACGATGATGCGTGACCATTTCTAACCCCTCCGAGTAGGATTTGATGGTTAGGAGTCAACACGCGGTGGACCTAACCTGTCAAGTGCTTTACGATGGTTAGCATGACGGCCACAGCGGATTGGCAGGCAGTACTGCTGGACCTGCTCAACACCACCCCCGTGATCGACGGCCAGATGGTCGATCGGCTTGACGGACGCTGGCTGCGCCAACACGGCTCGCCGAAGGACGCCCTGCGGGACGTGCTGTCGGTGCGCGACGATCTGCAGCGGGTGGTCCGGATGGAAGCCGACGGGTCGGTCCTGAGCCGCTATCTGACGGATGTCCGTCAGGTGCCCGACATCGGAGCCGACGGTCTCGGCTGGTCCCTGGAGGCCGATTGGACCGCTCACGTCGTCCTGGCGTGGGGTGAGTTGGAACGAGACATGCCGGGCCGGCTGCGGCCGTGCGCCAACGACGCGTGCCGGTTGTTCCTCATCGACCGGTCACGGGCCGGGACGGCTCGCTGGTGCTCGATGGGTGTCTGCGGCAACCGGATGAAGGCGCGCCGCCACTACAGCCGGACCCGCGGAGACTGAAACCTCGCTGTCAGCGTCGCGGGCATGGAATCGTGGCTGGGATGCGGCACTACTACACCGGCGACGAGATCCGCGAGGCCGAAGCGCCGCTGCTGGCGTCGCTGCCCGACGGCGGGCTGATGCGACGGGCCGCGTTCGGATTGGCCACCGCGATCGTCCGTGAACTGATTCTGATGACCGGCGGCATCTCCGGGCGCCGGGTCTGCGCAGTCGTCGGCTCAGGCGACAACGGCGGCGACGCGCTGTGGGCAGCGGCGTTCCTGCGCCGCCGCGGGGTGGCCGCGGCCGCGATTCTCCTCAACCCGGAGCGCACCCACAAGGCGGCGCTCGCGGGGTTCACCGGCGCAGGCGGCAGAGTTGTGGAAAGCGTCCCGACGGCAACCGATTTGGTGATCGACGGCGTGGTCGGCATCTCCGGCTCGGGCCCGTTGCGGCCGAACGCCGCCGAGATCTTCGCCGCCGTCGACCAGGCGGGTATACCGGTCGTGGCGGTCGACATTCCGAGCGGCGTCGACGTTCAGACCGGCGCCGCCGAGGGCCCGCACGTGCACGCCGCGCTGACGGTGACGTTCGGCGGCCTGAAACCCGTTCACGCTCTTGGTGATTGCGGCCGTGTCGAGTTGGTCGACATCGGCCTCGAGCTGCCGCCGTCCGACCTGCTGGGATTCGACGCCGCGGACGTCGCCGCCCGGTGGCCGATTCCTGGTCCCAAGGACGACAAGTACACCCAGGGCGTCACCGGCGTGCTTGCGGGCTCGGCGACCTATCCGGGTGCGGCCGTGTTGTGTACCGGGGCCGCCGTCGCCGCGACGTCTGGCATGGTCCGCTACGCGGGAAGCGCCGGTCCGCAGGTGCTTTCGCACTGGCCAGAAGTCATCGCCGCGCAAAGCGCCAGCGCGTCGGGTCGCGTGCAGGCATGGGCGGTCGGTCCCGGTCTTGGCACCGACGACTCAGGGGCGGCCGCGCTCTGGTTCGCCCTCGAGACCGATCTGCCCGTGATCGTCGACGCCGACGCGCTGACCATCCTGGCCGCACACCCCGACCTGGTCACCGGCCGCACTGCGCCGACTGTATTGACGCCGCACGCAGGTGAATTCGCGCGACTGGCCGGCGCTCCACCCGGCGATGACCGCGTCGCCGCCACCCGCAAGCTGGCCGACGAGCTCGGCGTCACCGTGCTTCTGAAGGGCAACGTGACGGTCATCGCCGAACCCGGTGGCCCGGTCTACCTGAACTCCGCGGGCCAATCGTGGGCTGCCACCGCGGGATCGGGCGACGTGCTGTCGGGCATCCTCGGCGCGCTACTGGCCGCCGGGCTGCATGCCGGTGAAGCCGCCGCCGCGGCCGCCTTCGTGCACGCCCGCGCCGCCAATCTTTCGGCCGCCGACCCGGGGCCACGACCGGCGCCGACGTCGGCGTCGCGCATCCTCGCCCACGTTCGTGCCGCCATCGCCTCCCTGTAACGAAAGGACTTACCATGCCACACAAGGCCCCTCGCGTCCCGCAGATCGCCCCGGCCTACACCGGGAGGCTCGCTATGGCACCGGTGCCCTCGCTGCGTTTGCCCGATGAATGTATGGACCCCGACAACGCCTACCGCTTCATTCACGACGAGTTGATGCTCGACGGCAGCAGCCGGTTGAACCTCGCGACGTTCGTGACCACCTGGATGGATCCGCAGGCCGAGAAACTGATGGCCGAGACGTTCGACAAGAACATGATCGACAAGGACGAATACCCGGCCACCGCGGCGATCGAGGAGCGCTGTGTCTGCATGGTGGCCGACCTGTTCCACGCCGAGGACCTGCGCGACGACGACCCGTCGAGCGCCATTGGGGTGTCGACGGTCGGATCCAGTGAGGCGGTGATGCTGGCAGGCCTCGCGTTGAAGTGGCGGTGGCGCGAGAAAGTCGGGAAGAACTGGAAGGGCCGCACGCCGAACCTGGTGATGGGCTCCAACGTGCAGGTGGTGTGGGAGAAGTTCTGCCGCTACTTCGACGTCGAACCCCGTTATTTGCCGATGGCAGAAGACCGCTACGTCATCACGCCCGAGCAGGTGCTCGACAACATCGACGAGGACACCATCGGCGTGGTGGGGATCCTCGGCACCACGTTCACCGGCGAGTTGGAGCCGATCGCCGAGATCTGCGCCGCGCTGGACAAGCTGGCCGCAGGCCAGGGCGAGCGCAGCGACGGGACGAAGATCGGAGGACTGGACATCCCCGTGCACGTCGACGCGGCCAGCGGTGGCTTCGTCGTGCCGTTCCTGCACGCCGACCTCGAATGGGACTTCCGGCTGCCACGGGTGGTGTCGATCAACGTCAGCGGGCACAAGTACGGCCTCACCTATCCCGGCATCGGTTTCGTGGTGTGGCGCAGCAAGGAGCACCTGCCCGAGGATCTGGTCTTCCGGGTCAACTACCTCGGCGGGGACATGCCGACGTTCACGCTCAACTTCTCCAGGCCCGGCAATCAGGTGGTCGGCCAGTATTACAACTTTCTGCGGCTCGGCCGGGCCGGCTATGGCCAGGTGATGCATTGCCTGTCGCAGACGGCCCGATGGCTGGGCGACGCGCTGCGCGAGAGCAAGCATTTTGAGGTAGTGGCAGACGGCTCGGCGATCCCGGTGGTCAGCTTCCGGCTGGCCGGTGATTTCGGCTACACCGAGTTCGACGTCTCACACGCGCTGCGCGGCTACGGGTGGCAGGTGCCTGCCTACACGATGCCGGAGGGTGCGACCGACATCACGATGCTGCGCATTGTGGTGCGGGAGGGGTTCTCCGCGGACCTGGCCAGGGTCCTTCGCGACGACATGAACACCGTGATTTCCCACCTCGACGAGCTGAAGCCCGGCGGCTACTTCGACCGGGTGCAGCCGTTCGCCCACTAGTTATGTGTCGTTTGTTGCGGCAAATCGCGGGCGAACACCGCAACAATCGACACATTGGCGGTGTGAGGGCCGCGACAGGACAGCGGCGGCTTGCCCGCCGGATGTTCTGGGACAATCGGCGATGGTGACATGACCATGCAAACAACGGAGCTTTCGCTGACCCCCACCGCAGCCGCCGAAGCAGTGGTGGACCTCGACGCGATCGCGCACAACGTGCGGCTGTTGCGTGAACTCGCCGGGTCGGCCCAGGTGATGGCCGTCGTCAAGGCCGACGGGTACGGCCACGGCGCCACTCAGGCGGGGCGTACCGCGCTGGCCGCGGGGGCGGCCGAACTCGGGGTGGCCACCATCGACGAGGCACTGGCGCTGCGCCGCGACGGCATCTCCGCCCCTGTCCTGGCGTGGCTGCACGCACCGGGTACCGACTACGCGCCCGCGCTGGAGGCCGATGTCCAAGTCGCGCTGTCCTCGCCGCGCCAGCTCCGCGAACTACTCGTCGCGGTCGAGCGCACCGGTCGCACCGCAACCGTCACCGTCAAGGTGGACACGGGGTTGAATCGCAACGGGGTGAGCGTCGCCGAATATCCGGAGATGCTGACCGCGCTGCGACGTGCGCAGGCCGACGATGCGATCCGGCTGCGCGGCATCATGTCGCACCTGGTGCACGGCGACGA
>JAVXWV010000071.1:0-4972 GCA_032230775.1 Mycobacterium sp.
CCAAGGTTCATGCCTTGGCCGCCGGCCGGGCTGTGCACATGGGCGGCATCGCCGGACAGCAGTAGACGCCCGGCGCGATATGTGTCGGCGACTCGGTGGTGAATCCGGAAGCGCGACCCCCAGATGACGTCCGCGACGACCATCCGCCCGGCGCCAAAGCCGAGACTGTCCAGGATCTCCTGGACGTAGGTCGCCGACAGCTCCTCCGGCGCATCGGCGACCGGCGCGACGATGCGGAAGACGTCGCCCGGAAGCGGCGCCACCACGGTCATGCCGGCCTTGGCCCAGAACAGCATGACTTCGTCGGCAGGTGCTTCGCCGTTGAGTCGAACGTCGGCGAGCACGAACGATTCGCCGTATTCACCGCCCTCGAAGCCGATACCCGCCTGTTCGCGCACGGTGCTGTTGATGCCATCGGCGCCCACCGCGTAGCGGGCACGGATCACGTCGGCGTCGTCGAAGGTGGCCGTCACCCCGTCGGCGTCCTGTGTGATCGAGGTCAGCGTCTTGGGCCTGATGACTGAGCCGCCAAGTTCGACCAGCCGATCTAGCAGCAGCTTCTCGGTCGTCGACTGCGGAACCATCAGCGAGTAGCGGTAGTCGGTGGGCAGATTGCTGAAGTCGATCGGGATGAGGGTGCGGGCTCGGTCGCGGATGCTGAACCGCGGCGCCTGGATGCCCTCCTTGACCAGCCGCCTCGCGACGTCGAGGTCTTCGAGCACCTCGAGCGTGCGGGCATTGACCACGGCCGCGCGCGACGTGTTGGCGCCTGCGGCCTGCCGGTCCACCACGGTGGCCGCAACACCCTTCTTGACCAGCGACGCTGCCAGCGTGAGTCCGCTCGGACCCGCTCCTACGACGAGAACGTCGGTGTCGTACATTTCGTCTCCTCTAGTTGAATGCCAACGCTTGTTGGCATAACTATGCGCGTGTCGGAGCGCTATGTCAACAGTTGTTGGCCTACACTTGTTGGCATGCGTAGATCATCGGTGGAAACGAAGGGCGTGATCCTGGCCGCGGCCAGGCAGCGATTCGCAGAGTCCGGGTTCGAACGAGCCACCATCCGGGCCATCGCGGCCGACGCGAACATCGACCCGTCGATGGTGATGCGCTACTTCGGCAGCAAGGACCAGTTGTTCGCCGCGGCCGCAGACTTCGATCTGCAGCTCCCCGATCTGTCCGATGTCGAACGCGATCAGCTGGGTGACCGCCTGGTTACCCACTTCCTGAATCGATGGGAAGGCGACGAGGCTCTGATCGTGCTGCTGCGGTCGAGCACAACGAATGCCGAAGCGGCGCAACGGATGCGGGAAATCTTCGCGGGCCAGCTTCTTCCCGCGGTCGCGAAGATCAACCCCGATGCGTCCGCGCGCCGCGCCGGCCTGGTCGCGACGCAGGTCCTGGGGATGGCGTTGTGCCGTTACGTCCTGCAGGTGCCCCCTGTCGTGGCGATGTCACGCGACGAGCTGGTGGCGTGGCTCGGACCGACGGTTCAGCGCTATCTGGTGGGCCCGGGATGATCAGGCGGGGGACCCGGGGGTTCGCGCTTTCCCTCAGCGCGTCGGAGCCGTCGCTTCTCTTCGGCGCGATTGGCCTATACGTACCGCCCGTTTCGCCAGACGTCGGCAACAGCCATCACGACCACTCCAGCGGCCCCTGCGAATACGCACATCAGCGGCGTGACGCGTGGGCCCACACTGGCAATAGCCAGGACACTGGCGACAGGAAACGCTATCGCCGCCAAGTACCTCTTAGCCCAGTTGCCCACGCTGCCCCCGGCGTCAGACCCGTTGTGGTGCGACGATCGTACGCTGCTCCAGCAATCGACACTATCGACGTCTGGCCTTTGTCGTAGACTTGTGTGCTGCTATTTTGCGGCGGTGGAAATTCGGTCTGCCCGATGTCGGCAAACGGATACGAACTTCACGGAACGTCATGATCACCAATTAAGCCTCGATCTCGCCGGCGATCTTGCGCTCGATGCTGGCGCGTGTCGTGGCAGGCAACACGATGAGTCCGTCGAGTTCCTTCCGCGCCCGGGCGTAGGCACTCTGGCGCTCCTGCGGTGTCGCGCCGCTGTCCGACGCCAGCCGCAGCAGATGCTGCGCCCGTGCCAGCCGCTCTTGGGCTTCGGCGGAGAAGTCGCTGCGGCGCCGCCGGATCGCCTCGGACTCCGCGACGTCAAACGCGGCCACGTACTCACCGACGGCGTCGCGATATTCGAGTTGGGCGTTGCGGTCGCCGACGATGTCGTCGACGCTGTCGGGCCGTAGCCAGTCCGCGTGGCTCCTGGCCTTGTGGAAGGCGACGGTCAGTGGATCGCGCATGTCGGTCATGAGCGGGAAGTCGAGCAGCTTGGCGATGTCGATCTCATAGTCGAGCCACCGCGCGTCGGTGTGGTCGTGGCGCTCGAGCACCTTGGTCGTCTCCCGCTTATAGCCGACCTCATTGGCGCGGGTCCTGCCCGACGCCTCGGCGAGCGCGACCTTGGTCTGCTGCTTGATGCGATACCGCTCGAGGCGACGCTGGGCTCGTCGCTCATTGGCCACGGCGACCGCCCGGACCGCGCCGCCGATCGCACCCATGAATGGGAAGACCAGCCACCAGAAGTGGCCCGCGAACTCAAAAAGAGGCGCCACAACGCCAGCATGCCATCAGGTTGGGGAGCCCCGTCGCGGCGAGATCGGCACCAGGGTCGATGTTTCGCGCTTGGGCACAACCCTCACGCAGATCTCGCGAGACTTTCACGCCCCGATCCGCCGTAGCGCCTGCGCGATAAGGTCGGCGACCGCGTTCGGGTCGCTGAGAATGCGCAGGTGATCCCAGTCCCTGCGGGCCACCCACCAGCCGAGCCGTTCGGCCTTGTCCGCCGCGGGGTCGAAGGGAGGGCCGAGCCGCAGAAATGCGCAGGCCACCGATTCCGCGAATCGTGCAGGCGGCGCCGGCTCGTCGAAGTAGGCGATCGGCAGTCGCGGGATCTCGGCGATGAGACCTCGCCTCCGCGCCGAGTCAGGAACCAATGCCTCTAGTGAGCCCGGAGGGAACCATTCGTGCCACGGTGGCAGCAGGCCGTGATCGGTGAGGCCGCGCAGCTGCGCCTCCAGCCCGGGTGGTGCCGTGTCGAACCAACTGCGTCCTGGCTGCGGCAGCATCGCGTCGACGAACACGGCACCGCGCGTGCGGTCGCCGACGGCCTCGGCGATCGCAGGCAGCAGCGCACCCGCTGCACTGTGCCCGACCACGACGACCGGGTCCGAGGTGCCGTCGACCGCGGCCGCTGCCGTCATGGCGTACTTCGGATAGTACGGGTGGTCCATTGTCGCTACAGCCGTCAAGTCGGGTACGACGCAACCAAAACCGTTCTCCTGCAACACTTCCGCGGTGTAGGTCCACGTCGACGGACCAACGACCGGACTGTGCACGAACAGCAGCGTCGTGCTCACAGCCCGATCCGCCGGTAGCGCGCCAGCCGGGCATCCAGCCTCTGTTCGACGGGGATCGCACGCAACCCGTGCAACTCGTTGGCAATGGTCGCCGAGAGCCGCTGCGTGAACTCCATGGGCTCGTCGGCGGCATCGGGGAGTTCGGGCACGATCGCGTCGACGATTCCATTCCGCATCAGGTCGGCCGACCGAATGCCTTGCGCCGCAGCCAGTTCCGGGGCGTGGTCGACGTCGCGGAACACGATCGCGCTTGCGCCCTCCGGCGGCAGCGGAGCCAGCCAACCATGCAGGGCGGCCAGCACCCGATCGGCGGGCACCATCGCAAGTGCAGGTCCGCCGCTGCCCTGCCCCAGCAGCACCGAGACGGTCGGCGTGTCGAGCGTGACGAGTTCGGCTAGGCACCTTGCGATCTCGCCGGCAAGGCCGCCCTGCTCGGCCTCGGCGGACAACGCCGGCCCGGCGGTGTCGATGACAAGCACCAGCGGCAACTGCAAACCCGCCGCCAGCGCCATGCCCCGTCGGGCCTCTCGCAACGCCGCCGGACCCACCAATCCTCCGACGACGCGCTGTTGGCCGAGGACGACGGCGGGCTGCCCGCCGAAGCGAGCCAGCGCCAGCATCATCGTGGCCGCCTCGCCGCGCTCGGTGCCCGACAGCAGCACTCGCTCGGTGGTGCCGTGCCGCAACAGGTATCCGACGCCGGGCCGGTCAGGGCGCCGCGACGTCTCGACCGACTTCCAAGCAGGCACGTCAGGCAGAGGCCCGGCCGCAGGCACAGCCGGCGGCGACCCTGGAGCGTCGGCGACCACTTTCAGCGTGCGGTCCAGGGTCGAGCGCAGCCCCTCGAGCGGGACCACGCCGTCGATGACACCGTGGCGGTGCAAGTTCTCAGCGGTCTGGACACCGGCGGGAAACGGCTCACCGTAGAGGTGCTCGTACACCCGCGGGCCGAGGAAGCCGACGAGCGCACCCGGTTCCGCCGCGGTGACGTGACCGAGCGAGCCCCACGAGGCGAACACCCCGCCGGTGGTCGGGTGGCGCAGGTAAACGAGATATGCCAGGTGCGCGCGCTTGTGCAGTTCGACGGCAGCGGCGATCTTGACCATCTGCAGGAACGCGACGGTGCCCTCTTGCATGCGGGTGCCGCCCGAGCTCGGCGACGCCAGCAGCGGCAGCCGCTCGGCCGTCGCTCGCTGCACGGCGGCGGTGATCCGCTCCGCGGCGGCCACGCCGATCGAGCCGGCCAGGAAGTCGAATTCGCAGACCACAAGCGCCACGCGGCGCCCGAACACCGTGCCTTCGCCGGTCACCCCGGCTTCGTCAAGGCCGGTGGCGGCCTTCGCCGCTGCCAGCTCGCGCCGGTAGGCGTCGCCGGCGCCGACATCCAGCGGCGATGCATCCCAGCTGCGGAAAGAACCGATATCCAGCACGGAGTCGAGTAGCTGCAGGGCACCGATCCGGCTCACACAACAAGAGGCTAGAGGCCATGTCGGTCGCCTGTGCAAAACTCCGCTCAAGATGGCCCGGCA
>JAVXWV010000314.1:0-4612 GCA_032230775.1 Mycobacterium sp.
GGGAATTCCCGGGCAGCAGCCCATGGTCGCCAGCTCCTTTGAAACTCCCGCAGGTTTGCGGGTCGATCGAGACGACCGAGCGTCGTGGGAATCCCTCCGCAGCAGCCTGGCGGGCGCGGACGTGTCGACCACCGCGTCCTTGCTGGCTGCCCTGTGGCCAAGTCGCCACTTTGTGTTCGACTGGCGCGTGCGCGCTGCCGCCAGCGGACTGCGCTTGGCTGCCAGCTTGGAGCCATGCCTTGGTGTCAGGCCGTCAATCGCAGGAGGCGAGTCATCGCCTCTCGACTTCGATGACTACCTACTAGTCCGAGGCTGGCTACAAGCACTTGATCCTCCGTTAGTCGTGTGCCAACGCGCCTTGTACTGCTTGTCGCGGAAGGCAGGATCCGAACCCAGCCGCCCCTGGTCCGAATACTCCCAAGTGCTGCTTTCAATCCTCGACAGCGTCGACGACCCCCACGCCGCGGACTAAGCGGTCAGTCTGCGGCCGCCACCATCGGCGCGCCGCTGATCATTCGACTTTGTTGCCCGTGGATGTCGACGGGCACATCGCCCATCAAGGTCACCCGGTGCATCAGCCGATGCTGGTCGTCATAGTCGTCGACGGCCCGATGCTGTGTTGCCTGGTTGTCCCAGATGGCGACGTCACCGAGCTCCCAGTTCCATCGGATGGTGTTGTTGGCCGCGGTGATTCGGCGTTGCAGCAACTCGAGCAGCACACTTGACTCGTGGCTGTCCAGACCGACGAAGCCGCGCACAAAGACCCCGGCCAGCAGGGTGCGTTCACCGGTCTCGGGATGCACGCGCACGACGGGATGCTCGGTACGGAAATCCGGCACCTGCTGCTCGTCGGTGATTGTTTCGGTCATCACGTAGTCGTAGCGGTTGGTGTGCAGAGCCCACAGGCTTTCGGCGAGCACTTTAAGCGGCTCAGGCAGCTCCGTGTGGGCCGCCGCGGTGGACGCCCACAGCGTCGACCCGCCATAGGCGGGCAGGTTGACCGGGCGCAGGATCGACGCCGCGGGGTAGTTAGGGAAGTACGCGAGATCGGTGTGCCAGAACGTCGGCCTTCCGCGCCGTGTCCGGTGTGCGGCCGGATGGGCGATAGGCGTACCCAGCAATCTGGCGAACGCGAGCTGTTGATCGTCATCGAGGTGGAGCTGGCCGCGGAAGAAGATCACCCGGTGCGCCAACAGAGCCCTGCGGATCTCGTTGACGGCAGCCGGATCGAGGTCGCCTCCGAGCTTGACGCCGTCGACTCGGGCGCCGATTCTGCTGCCCAGCTTCGTCACGGTAAGCGGATATGTTTCCGGGAGTGAGGTGCTCATTGCTGTCGTCCTTGATGAATGCAAGAGTTTGCGCTTATGAGACCACGGCAGGCAACCACTGTGCAGCCGCTTTCGGATTCGGACGCAAGTACCGGCTCCCACTTGGCGCGACTCATTGAGATGACCTGCGAGCTGCCGAATCGACTGCTCCGGAGGAACCCCTGCAGGTGACCACGAGACCATTGCGCGTCTGCATCGTGGGTAAGTACCCACCGATCGAGGGCGGAGTGAGCGCGACGACGTATTGGTTGGCGCGGGGTCTGGCAGCGCGGGGCCACGAGATCCACATTGTTACGAACGCCGATGAGGTCGAGGGCCGGTATCGGATGCAACTCGACTCTGCTGACGCGGAAATGCTGCAGCCGCAGTTCGATAACGGCGGTTTTGTCCGCGTCCATCACATCGAGTCGTTCGACCCGATCGCAATGGCTCACATCCCCGAGGCCAATCCCTACTTCACGCGGCTCGCGTCACTGGCAACCGACGTTGTTCGTCGGTACGAGTGCGAAGTGATATTGGCTTCTTACCTTGAGCCGTATGGGATGGCGGGGTGGTTCGCTGCTCAGCGTTGTGATCGGCCTCTGCTGATCAGGCATGCTGGCAGTGACATCGACCGCCTTGCGAGGGCGCCTGACCTTGGGCTTGCGTACAAGGAGATTCTCCGCGACGCCACCGCCGTACTGACCTTCCCTCGACTTGTGCGTCGCTTCGCGGGCATGGGTGTCCCCCCGTCGCAGATTGTGGAGGCGCCGCGTTATCGGCATGACTCCCGCTTCTTCAGCCCTCACGGAGCGGCCCTCGATGTCGGTGCGATGGCAATTTGCGATGGGGCGGGAACGCCTTTCAGTTTTCAAGGGACGGCAACACCCACGTTCGGCGTGTACGGCAAAGTTGGTGAGGCAAAAGGGACTTTTGATCTGATCACAGCACTCGGTCGGCTAGCCGCCGAAGGTCGGTCCTTCCAGCTCGCTGCGATGGTGGGTCATGACTCCGGGCCAACAATGCGGACCGCTCTTCTCGAAGCAGGCATCGCCGAGAGAACACTGATTCTTCCGTTCCTACCGAACTGGCGGGTACCCGAGTTCATTCGCGCCTGTACCGCTGTCTGCTTCTTGGAGCGCGGTTTTCGTGTTGCAATCCATGGGCCGATGGTCGCGCGTGAAGTACTCGCGTGTGGTTCTTGTCTGATCGCCTCAAAAGAAATCGCCGACAAGCAGTGGAACCGTGAACACCTAGCCAGTGGAGTCCATCTTCTCGTCGTCACCGATCCGCGCGACACCGATGAGCTCACGGAATGCCTCCGTGCCGTCGTCGACGATCCAGCGATGGCAAGGCAGATCGGAGCAGCGGGCGCAGAAGCCGTCGCCCAACCCGACGCGTACGAGCGATTCGTTGTCTCGTGGGAAAGCGTCTTTGACCGTTACACCCAGCGCCCCATCAGCGCCGCCGGCCAGGGACCGCCATCTGACCCGGCAGCTCGCCGTTTGGCGCTCGAGGTGGCCGTGCCATCCCTTCTGGCCTACGCCGAGGCAGTGCGGCCGTCCATCGTCGACCGGTTCATCAAGAAGGGCGGCGACGCCAGCCTGCCTGGCTGCGCTCTCGACTTCTGTTCTGTTCTTGGACATAGCTTGCCTGCGGCCTTGGCGGAAGAGCGACGAGCCGTTTTCGCCGAAGCGCTGCGGTACACGGCCGCGCGCCTTCGCGTCGGATTCGACGTGGCTGGCGCCCCGCCACCATTTGCGGTTGCCGACGAGCTCCACGATCGTGCGTTCAGCTTGAACGAGGCGGCCGAGCTATATCCGGTGCGCGGAAATTCGGTGGTTGTCGAGGAGTTCGACTACGACGTGTCCAGCGTGTTTGGCGTAGCGCGGGCAAGCGAAACCACCGAAAGCGATCCCCTGACGAGGGCCGAAGCCCGGCACTGCCTCGTCGTGTTTCACCGGACGGTGAACCTGGTGCCGGGTGAGCTCGAGGTCAATCCCATCGTCGTCGCACTGCTCGAACTTTGCGATGGCCACCGAACGACGGAGGAGGTGGTTGACACGGTCGCGGTCATGCACGGTAACGACGAGGATGACCGCAAACTCGTGATGGACGCGCTACGGCGCTTATATGCCCTCGGCGTCATTGCGTTCGGTCGGATCGACCCGGTATGGGGTTGGCGTAAGGGCGCCCGTTCGGATCTCGCGGCAATTCCTCCGCTGCAACGTTCTATTTCAGATCCCATCAGCGCCGGATAAGCGCATGTCTTACATCACGTAGAGGCCCCCCGCACCTATACATAACTGCGCCGAACGTGGGTTACCCCCACGCTGGCAGGGGCAGGCGTCACTCGGCCCCACACTCGCCGGTCGCGCCGGTCATCACCCGGTCAACAAGGGGCCCCTTTCAGCATTTACCGCCCTGTGCTTGGCTGTGCTCGTGCTCACATCGACCGAACGGTTAGTTGAGACGAACGGGGTGCAGCTTCGGGTCATCGATGCGGGTGACACGGGTGCGCCGGTGGTGGTACTGGCCCACGGCTTCCCCGAACTGGCGTACTCCTGGCGCCACCAGATTCCGGCGCTGACCGAGGCCGGCTACCGTGTGCTGGCGCCCGATCAGCGCGGCTACGGCGGGTCGTCGAAGCCGGACGCGGTCGACGCCTACAACGTCGTCGAGCTGTCCGCCGACATCGTCGGTCTGCTCGATGACGTCGGCGCCGAACGCGCGGTGATCGTCGGGCATGACTTCGGCAGCGTGGTCGCTTGGGGAGCGCCGCTGCTGCATCCGGACCGGTTCGCAGGAGTGGTCGGGTTGAGCGTGCCGCCTGTGCCGCGACCGCGCGTGCCGACGACGCAGGCCTTCCGCAAGGTCTTCGGCGACAACTTCTTCTACATCCTCTACTTTCAGGAGCCCGGTCCCGCCGATGCCGAACTGTCGCGAGACCCCGCCACCACGCTGCGGCGGCTGATGGGCCCGCTGTCGACCGCCGACGAGGCCGCGGCATTGCGGATGCTGCAACCCGGCCCTGAGGGTTTCATCGACCGCATTCCCGAGCCGGGCGGCCTGCCCGACTGGATCAGCCAGGACGAATTCGACCACTACGTCGCGGAATTCACCAGGTCCGGCTTCTCCGGCCCGCTGAACTGGTATCGCTGCTTCGACCGCAACTGGGAGCTGACCGCGACGACACCTGCCGCGACGATCTCAGTGCCGTCGCTGTTCATCGGCGGGGGCTCCGACCCGACGCTGCTATACACACCCCGCGACCGTGTTCGCGACCTCGTCTCCGGTGATTACCG
>JAVXWV010000319.1:0-5547 GCA_032230775.1 Mycobacterium sp.
CTCGACCGAACTGCACGACCACGGCGGCTCGTTGGGTGCGCTGACTGTGGTGTCCGGCGCCCTGCGCGAAACGCGTTGGGACGGGGAGGCGTTGCGTCGTCGACGCCTTAGGGCCGGTGATCAGGCCGGTTTCCCGCTGGGCTGGGTGCACGACGTCGTGTGGACGCCCGAACGGGATCTGTCGGCTCCGGTCGCTCCGACGCTCAGTGTGCATGCGTACTCGCCGCCGTTGACGGCGATGTCGTACTACGAGGTGACGGACCGAAAGACATTGCGCCGCAAGCGCACCGAACTCACCGATGCGCCGGAGGGATGATGAGTCGAATCGACAGGGTACTCGACGAGGCCCGCACGCGGTTGCACAGGCTTGCGGCCCGCGAAGTTCCCGATGCGCTGGAACGGGGTGCGCTGTTGGTCGACATTCGACCACAGGCCCAACGCGAACGAGAGGGCGGCGTGCCCGCCGCGTTGGTGATCGAGCGCAACGTGCTGGAGTGGCGTTGCGACCCGACCAGTGACGCGCGGTTGCCGCAGGCCGTTGGCGACGACGTCGAATGGGTGGTGCTGTGCTCGGAGGGCTATACCTCCAGCCTGGCCGCCGCGTCGCTGGTCGATCTCGGCCTGCACCGCGCCACCGACGTCATCGGCGGGTACCACGCGTTGAAGGCCGAAGGCTTCTGCTGATCCCCAGGTCGCTTCGCTCTCCCCTGGCCTTCGGCCGTGGGCCCAGCCCGCCGGACCTGGTCTAGGCGTTTTCGTCGTTGCTCAGCAGCGGCCGCAGCTTATCGGTCTTCTCCGGTGTCCAGCCCGGCGGCTGCAGGATGGCGGCCCATGCGTTGGCGACGTCTTTGACGTAGACGTGGCCGTGTCCGTCGGGAACGTCTACCGCGACGGCCATGTCGGCGGACACCTGAAGGAACGTCACGATCGGTATCCATTCCATCCGCGGCGAGAGATCGTAACCGCGCGGTTCCTTCAGCCAATCCGGTTTGGAGAAGAGCAGATCGACGTTCCACCAAGCGATCGGGTCGGATGCGTGCTGCAGATAGACCACCCGCGGCTGCCCCCACGGGTCCGGCGGCCTGCCGAGATTGTCGGAGCGCGCGGCGAAGCGGACGTTCTCGCCTTTGTCGTAGATGGGCAGCCACATCGGAGAACCCTTGTCGCGGTTGCGGGTGAGGTCCTCCCAGATCGAGTTGTTGAACGTAGGCCCTGAGAACAGGGCGCCGTCAGTGCGGGCAACGAGGTTGTTGAGGGCAAGGAACGGTGCCTCACCGCCGAAGGACCCAAGGCTTTCGCCGAACACGACGAGTTTCGGGCGCTTTCCGTCGGGGAGCTGCTTGATCATCGCGTCGACGGCCTCGAACAACGCCTGCCCGGCCTGGCGGGCGTTCTCCTTGTCCACCAAGAACGACAACCAGCTGGGCAGGAACGAATACTGCATGCTCACAATCGCGGTATTGCCGTTGTACATGTACTCCAGCGCAGAGGCTTCCGCCTCGTTGATCCAGCCGGTGCCCGTGGTGGTGGCGACGGCAACTACGGCGCGGTCAAGCCCGCCGGTGCGGCGCAATTCTTCAGCTGCCAGCTGGGCGGTCGCCTTGATGCCGGGGGCGGAATGCAGCCCGGCGTAGGCGCGGATCGGCTCGATCGCGGGCTTGCCGTTGAATTTGGTGAGCTGTTCGACGGTGGGCCCTGCCGACACGAAGACCCGGCCCTGATGGCCAAGTGATTCCCAGCTGTCCAGGGATTGCGGGCCGCCTGAGCGCAAGGTCGATTTTGGCGCCGGGAACTCGGGGTCGGTCTCGTCGTTCACCGCAGAGAAGGTCTTGTTGATGGTGCTCATCGCGACCCGCGCCACGACGCCGTTGAGCAGCGCGACCGTCAATGCGAGCAGTAAAACCACCACCACAACGGCCGAAACCCGCGGTGGCGCAAAGCGTTCCAACTGACGAACCAGGAATCGCACGAGTCTGCCGATCAGCTGGCCGATCTCGACGAAGATGAAAAGCACGACGATCGACAGGATTGCGGTCAGCGGGTGGTCCCAAAAGCCAAGCCGCGGCACACCGTTGAGATCGCGTACGTCGTCCTGCCACACGTGAAACCAGATGATCATCAGGATCTGGCCGATGATGCCGACCACCACGAGCGCGATCCACGCCCGTTGCGGTGCCGGCGGGCTGGTGTCCTTCGATCGCATGAAGCGCACCAGCCAAACCCCGAACACGCCGAGGCCGTAGCCGATGGCCCCTGCCGCGCCGCTGACGATGGCCTGGAACAACGGCCCGCGCGGGAGCAGCGAGGGTGTCATCGAGAGCCACAGGAACACCAGGCCGACGGCCGTCCCGGTGAACGTGTAATGGCGCTCCCACCACGGTTTGTTGGCGGGCTTCTGCTGCGGAGGGGCGTCCTCGGAGGTCTCCGCGGTGTCGGTCACGGAACCAAAATTTACCGGTGCGTGAAGTTCGGTGGGCGCTTCTCGGTGAACGCGTTCATGCCTTCGGTCTGATCGTCGGTGGCGAACGCCGAGTGGAACAACCGGCGTTCGTGGAGGAGTCCTTCCGCGAGCGTGGTTTCGAAGGCGCGGTTGACGGCCTCCTTGGCCATCCGCGATGCCGACAGCGACATTCCCGCGATGGTCTTGGCTACGGCGTTCGCCTCGTCGAGCAGCGTGTCGGCGGGCACCACACGGGACACCAGGCCGGCGCGCTCGGCCTCCTCGGCGTCCATGTTGCGGCCGGTCAGGATCAGGTCCATGGCCTTGGCCTTGCCGACGGCTCGCGTCAGCCGTTGTGAGCCGCCCATGCCGGGCAACACACCAAGCTTGATCTCGGGCTGGCCGAACTTGGCGGTGTCGGCGGCGATCAGCAGATCGCACATCATCGCCAGCTCACAGCCGCCGCCGAGCGCGTAGCCGGCGACCGCGGCGATGGTCGGCGTACGTGTCGCGGCGAACTTGCCCCACGCCGCGAAGAAGTCGGAGGAGAACACGTCGGCGAACGACAGCTCCGCCATCTCCTTGATGTCGGCGCCTGCGGCGAATGCCTTCTCGCCGCTGCCGGTGATGATGATCGCACCGATGCCCGGGTCGTTGTCGAATTCCGCTGCGGCCGCGACGACTTCGTTCATCACCTGACTGTTGAGGGCATTGAGCGCCTTCGGCCGGTTCAGCGTGATGGTGCCGACGCGATCGTCGCGGGTGACCAAGATTGTGGAAAAGCTGGTCTCGTAGCTCATGAGAACTCCAGTTCACGGTCGGCCGGCGCGAAGTAGGCCTCGACGTCGGCGGTGGTGACGGCCGCCAGCGACGCGGGCGACCACTTCGGATTGCGGTCCTTGTCGATGACCTGGGCGCGGGTACCTTCGACGAAGTCGTGACTCTGCGAACATGCGCACGACGTCCGATACTCCTGGCGCAGCACGTCTTCCAGGGTGTCGAGTTTGGCGGCCCGCCGGATGGCCTCCAGTGCGACGCAGAGAGAGACCGGGGAGCGGGTGGCGATCAGGTTGGCCGCGTCGTTTGCCGGCCCCGCGTCGTGTCCACGCAGCGCGGCGACGATGTCGGCGACGGTCTCGCCCGCGAAGCACCCGTCGATCCAATTCCGTTCGGCCAGTAGCGGACTCGGTGGTGGCTCGACGGCGTGCGTGGCCAGCGCGGCTTCGATACCGTCGGCGATCACACTGCGCTTGAACTCGGCGACGGAGTCGTGGGGGACGAAATGGTCTGCGAAGCCCATCGCGATGGCGTCCGGTGCGCCGAACGGGGCGCCCGTCAGCGCGGCGTGCAGGCCGAGCAGCCCTGGCGTACGCGACAGGATCAGCGTGCCGCCGACGTCGGGAATCAAGCCGATACCGACCTCAGGCATCGCCATCTTCGTGGTGTCGGTGACCACTCGCACGCTGCCGTGGACGGCGACCCCGACGCCGCCACCCATCACGATGCCGTCCATGAGCGCGACATATGGCTTGCTGAAGCGGCCGATCTGCGCATTCAGCACATACTCGTCGTACCAGAACTGTCGTGCCTCGGAACCGTCGGCTCTGGCGCTGTGATGGAGCGCCACGAGGTCGCCGCCCGCGCACAGGCCGCGTTCGCCCGCTCCGTCGATCACGACGGCACGGATGTCGTCGTTGCGGTCCCAGTCGCGCAGCACCGGGGATATCGCGTTGACCATCGGATGGGTCAGCGAATTGATGGCCTTCGGACGGTTGAGGGTGATCAGGCCGACGCCGGTCTCGACAGTTCCTAGGACAGCCTCGTTTTCTGCCACGAGTATGCAATCTAGATCGTCGACCTGAGGTGCGCGTCCCCGGGTAAGGTTTTCCTGTGAATGGCCCGGCGATACGGGAACGCGCGCGGGTCGTCGATCGTTGAGAGTGTGTTCGCCAACTTGTCGAACCACAGCACTAGGAGAGGAACCGACGGTGCGGGAGACCAGCAACCCGGTATTTCGTTCCCTGCCAAAGGGGCAGGGCGGATATGCGCAATTCGGTACCGGAGCCGCGGGCTACGGTGCGCAGGCAGTAGATGCCCAGCCCTATGTCACGCAGTACCCGGACCAGCGGCAGACCGGGGTTTCGCGGCCGCTGACCATCGACGACGTCGTCACCAAGACGGGTATCACGCTTGCCGTGCTGACGGCAGTCGCGGTCGTCTCTTACTTCCTGGTCGGCCAGAACGTGGCCCTGGCTATGCCGTTTGCCATCGTTGGTGCGCTCGGCGGGCTGGTGCTGGTGCTGATCGCGACGTTCGCGCGTAAGCAGGACAATCCCGCGATCGTGCTCAGCTACGCCGCGCTCGAGGGCCTGTTCCTCGGGGCGATTTCTTATGTCCTCGCGAACTTCCTGGTCTCGGGTATCAGCGCGGGTGCGTTGATCGGCCAGGCCGTGCTGGGCACTCTCGGCGTGTTCGCCGGCATGCTCGTGGTCTACAAGACCGGCGCCATCCGGGTTACCCCGAAGTTCACCCGCTTCATCGTGGCCGCCATGTTCGGTGTGCTGGCTCTGATGCTCGGCAACCTGGTGCTGTCGATGTTCGGCGTGGGCGGCGGCGAGGGCCTCGGCCTGCGCAGCGGTGGCCCGATCGCGATCATCTTCTCGCTGCTCTGCATCGGCATCGCGGCGTTCAGCTTCCTGATCGACTTCGACGCTGCCGACCAGATGATCAGGGCGGGCGTGCCGGAGAAGGCGGCGTGGGGCATCGCGCTCGGCCTGACCGTGACGCTGGTCTGGCTCTACATCGAGATCCTGCAGCTGCTCAGTTATTTCAATAGAAACTGACAGCCAGACGAGAAAGCCCGGCACCTAACGTGCCGGGCTTTTTCTTTGCGCCGAACGTCGAGTGTGCGGTTTCGTACGCGAAACGCCGTGCGAGGCGTACAAACACGCACACCAGCGACACGGAACGCCTAGCTGAGCCGCTCCACAATCATCGCCATGCCCTGGCCGCCGCCGACGCACATCGTCTCAAGGCCGAACGTCTTGTCTTGTGTCGTCAGGTTGTTCAGCAGCGTCGCGGTGATCCGCGCGCCCGTCATTCCGAAC
>JAVXWV010000348.1:0-5004 GCA_032230775.1 Mycobacterium sp.
CACCTCGGCGGACTTCGACAAGAAGGCCGCCGAACTCGACGACGAGCAGCTGCGCAAGGCCGCAAAACTGCTGAACCTCGACGACCTGGCCGATTCGGCGGACATCCCGCAGTTCCTTGCGATCGCCCGCGAGGCCGCCGAGCGGAAGACCACGCTGAAGCCGTTCGACGTCCAGCTGCAGGGTGCGCTGCGGATGATGGCAGGCGACGTGGTCGAGATGGCCACCGGTGAGGGCAAGACGCTGGCGGGTGCGATCGCTGCGGCCGGCTATGCGCTCGGCGGGCGCAACGTGCACGTCATCACCATCAACGACTACCTGGCCCGCCGCGACGCCGAATGGATGGGCCCGCTGATCGAGGCGATGGGGCTGACCGTTGGCTGGATCACCGCCGACTCGACCGCCGAACAGCGCCGCGAGGCGTACCAGTGCGACATCACCTACGCTTCGGTCAACGAGATCGGCTTCGACGTCCTGCGCGACCAACTGGTCACTGATGTCGACGATTTGGTGTCGCCCAACCCAGACGTGGCCTTGATCGACGAGGCCGACTCGGTGCTTGTCGACGAAGCCCTCGTGCCCCTGGTCCTCGCGGGCACCAGCCATCGCGAGATGCCGAAGGTGGAGATCATCCGGCTCGTCGGTGAACTCGTCGCCGGCAAGGATTACGACACCGACGCCGACAGCCGCAACGTCCATCTCACGGAGTCCGGCGCACAAAAGCTCGAGGCCAAACTCGGCGGCATCGACATCTACTCCGAAGAACACGTCGGCACCACCCTGACCGAGGTCAACGTGGCGTTGCACGCCCACGTGCTGCTGCAGCGCGATGTGCACTACATCGTCCGCGACGACGCGGTGCACCTGATCAACGCCTCCCGCGGACGCATCGCGCAGTTGCAGCGCTGGCCCGACGGCCTGCAGGCCGCCGTCGAAGCCAAGGAAGGCATCGAGACCACAGAGACCGGCGAGGTGCTCGACACGATCACGGTGCAGGCCTTGATAAGCCGGTACCCGACGGTGTGCGGCATGACAGGCACCGCGCTTGCCGCAGGCGAACAACTGCGCCAGTTCTACAAGCTCGGCGTCTCGCCAATTCCGCCGAATACTCCCAACATTCGCGAAGACGAGGCCGACCGGGTGTACATCACCGCGGCCGCCAAGAACGATGCCATCGTCGATCACATCAAGGAAGTGCATGCGACCAAGCAGCCCGTCCTCGTGGGTACGCGCGACGTCGCCGAATCCGAGGAGCTGCACGAGCGGCTGGTCAAGGCGAACGTCCCCGCGGTTGTGCTCAACGCGAAGAACGACGCCGAGGAGGCCCGCGTCATCGCCGAGGCGGGCAAGCTTGGCTCGGTCACCGTGTCCACCCAGATGGCGGGCCGTGGCACCGACATCCGGCTCGGTGGCTCCGACGAGGCGGACCACGATGAGGTGGCCGAGCTCGGCGGGCTGCATGTCATCGGCACAGGCAGGCACCACACCGAACGGCTGGACAACCAGCTGCGCGGCCGCGCAGGACGCCAGGGCGATCCCGGTTCGTCGGTGTTCTTCGCCAGTTGGGAAGACGACGTGGTGGTCGCGCACCTCGAGCCGAACAAGCTCCCCAAGCAGACCGACGACGACGGGGGCATCGTCAGCCCGAAGGCCGCCACGCTGCTTGATCACGCGCAGCGCATTGCCGAGGGTCGGATGCTCGACGTGCACGCCAACAACTGGCGCTACAACCAGTTGATCGCCCAGCAGCGGGCGATCATCGTCGAGCGGCGCGACACATTGCTGCGCACTGCGACCGCGCGTGAGGAGCTGGCCGAGCGCGCATCGAGCCGCTATGAGGAAATCGCGGACGACCTTGGCGAGGAGAAGCTGGAGAAGATCTGCCGGCTGATCATGCTGTACCACCTCGACCGGGGCTGGGCCGACCACCTGGCGTACCTGGCCGACATCCGGGAGAGCATTCATCTGCGAGCACTGGGCAACCAGACCCCGATCGACGAATTTCACCGGATGGCCGTTGACGCATTCGCCTCGCTGGCCGCCGACGCGATCGAGGCGGCCCAGCAGACATTCGAGACCGCCGCCTCCATCGAGGACGAGCCGGGTGTCGACCTGTCGAAACTCGCCAGGCCGACGTCGACGTGGACGTACATGGTGCACGACAATCCGCTGGCAGACGAGTCCATGTCGGCGCTGAGCCTGCCGGGCGTCTTCCGATAGGTTTAGCCCATGGCCGGCGCCGCGGGGGACGTACGTGACCGGGTGCTGACGGTGCCCAACGCGCTGTCCGTGTTGCGCCTGGTGCTGGTGCCGGTATTCCTCTACCTGTTGCTTGTGATCGACGCCAGAGGCTGGGCGGTCGGCGTGCTGATGTTCAGCGGGTTCTCAGACTGGGCCGACGGCAAGATCGCGCGGTTGGTCGCCAACCAGTCATCGCGGCTGGGGGAGTTGCTCGACCCTGCCGTCGACCGCATCTACATGGTGACCGTGCCTGTGGCACTGGCGATTTACGGCGCGGTGCCGTGGTGGATCGTGGTCACGCTGCTCGGCCGCGACGTCGTGCTGGCCGCGACGCTGCCGGTGCTGCGCAGCCGCGGTTTGACCGCGCTGCCGGTCACCTACATCGGCAAGGCCGCCACGTTCGCCCTGATGTCGGGCTTCCCGCTGATCCTGCTCGGCCAGTGGGATGCGCTGTGGAGCCGCGTCGTCCTTGCGTGCGGATGGGCGTTCTTGATCTGGGGCGTGGTCATGTATCTGTGGTCGGCGGTGCTGTACCTGATCCAGGTGGCGATGGTGGTGCGGCAACTGCCCAAGGCTGCGAAACGATGAGCATGCTGGGCGGCTACGACCCCGAAGCCGGCCGCAACACCCACGAGGCCGACCGGCCGACGCTGATCCCGGTGCCGTCGCTGCTGCGCTCCCTGCTGTCCGATCACCTCGATCCGGGCTATGCCGCGGCGGCGAAAGCCAAGGCGGGCGACGCTAAGCGCCGGACGTGGTGGCAGGCGTGGACGTGGCAGGTCGCCGGCGCGTTGGTGATCGCGGCGGTGTTCGCCGCAGCGGTCGCGCAGGCGCGCACCACCGCACCGGGTGTGCGCGAGACACAGCATGTGCTGTCGGGCAGCGTGAAGTCCGCAGAAGCCGCCACCAACGACGCCCTCGCGAGTCGCAACGCGCTGGCCACACAGGTGGACTCCGAGCGGCGCAGCAGGCTCGAGGGCGACGAACGCGGGCAACGTCTGCTGAGCGCCCTCGACGAGGCGAACTTCGCGGCGGCCGCCACGGCGGTGATCGGACCTGGCCTGACGATCACCATCGCCGATCCGGGGATGTCCAAGGACCTCTCCGACGTCTCCAAGGAACGCGTCGCAGGCAGCCAGCAGGTGATCCTCGACCGCGATTTGCAGCTGATCGTCAACTCGCTTTGGGTCAGCGGAGCCGAGGCAGTCTCGGTGGGCGGAGTGCGAATCGGCCCGAACGTGACGATCCGGCAGGCAGGCGGCGGCATCCTGGTCGACAATCAACCGATCAACAGCCCATACGTCATCCTCGCGGTCGGCCCGCCGCACGCTATGCAGGAAGTATTCGACCGCAGCGCAGGCTTGCAGCGACTTCGGTTGCTGGAGACCAGCTACGGCGTCGGGCTCAGCGTCAGCGCAGGCGACGGCTTGACGCTGCCTGCCGGTTCGGTTCGAGATATCAACTTCGCCAAGCAGATTGGGCCGTAATGATCGGACGCAAATGATCGGAATCGCCGCGCTTGTCATCGGCATCGTGCTGGGTCTGGTGTTTCACCCCAGCGTGCCGGAGGTCATCCAGCCGTATCTGCCAATCGCGGTGGTGGCCGCGCTAGACGCGGTGTTCGGCGGATTGCGGGCCTATCTGGAGCGCATCTTCGACTCGAAGGTGTTCGTGGTGTCGTTCGTGTTCAACGTGCTGGTTGCCGCGCTGATCGTGTTCGTCGGCGACCAACTGGGGGTCGGCACCCAGCTGTCCACTGCGATCATCGTGGTGCTCGGCATCCGGATCTTCGGCAACGCGGCCGCATTGCGGCGCAGATTGTTCGGCGCATGAGCGCGAGTCGAGACATGAGCAATGACTGAGCATCCGCCCCAGCATGCAACGGAGCCGGACCATCACGGCCGCCATGAGTTGCCGCCCGACGAGCCCGCCCCCGCGATCGGCGATCTGCACGCAGGCGGAGTGAAGGGGATGGCTCGCAGGGGCCGGACGCAACTCGTGTTCGGTGCGCTGGCGGTGCTGCTGTGCGTGCTACTCGGCATCGCGATCGTCACGCAGGTGCGACAGAACGAATCGGGTGACTCGCTGGAGACGGCGCGGCCCGCCGATCTACTGGTCTTGCTTGATTCGCTGCAGCAGCGGGAGGCCGCGCTCAACACCGAAGTCACCGACCTGCAGCGCACGCTGGCGCAGTTGCAGGAGTCTGGCAGCAGTGATGCGGCCGCGATCGAGAACGCGCAGGCCCGGTTGGCCGCACTGTCGATACTGATCGGCACCGTCGCCGCGACAGGCCCAGGTGTGACGCTGACGATCGAGGACAAGGCGCCGGGCGTGCCTGCGGAGACCATGCTCGACGTGATCAACGAGCTGCGGGCGGCGGGTGCCGAGGCGATGGAGATCCGGGGCGGGTCGGCGGCGGTCCGGGTCGGCGTCGACACCTGGGTGGTTGGCAGCCCTGGCGCGCTCGTCGTCGACAACGCGACGCTGAATCCGTCGTATTCGGTTCTGGCGATTGGTGATCCGCCAACGCTGGCCGCGGCGATGAACATTCCCGGCGGCGCGATGGATAGCGTCGAGAGGGTCGGCGGCTCGATGGTGGTACAACAGTCCGACCGCGTGGACATAACCGCCTTGCGGCAACCGAAACCCCGCCAATACGCTCAGCCCGTCAAGTGAGCACCCATTGTTAGGAGCGCCGTGAGCGAGATCCCCGCCGAGTTGTCGTACACCACCGAACACGAGTGGGTGCAGCGCACCGGCGACGA
>JAVXWV010000369.1:0-9809 GCA_032230775.1 Mycobacterium sp.
GCGCAACGCCAGTGCGGGATCGAGTGGCTCGCCGTCGGGCACCGCACCATAGTTGAGTTCGCGATAGCCGATCCGCTCAACCAGGTCCGGCTCGTGGTGATACGGCGTCTTGCGCTCAAACAGCAGCCTGGTCCCGAGGCCGACGGCGCCCCACAGCCAGTCGCGGCCCTCCAGCAGCAGGTCGAGCTGGCGTCTGAGCACGTCGGGCCCCGCCAGCCCGTACATACCGGCCGCCAATTGCGCGGCCGTTGGCGTGAGTGCACCGCTCTCGACCAGCCGCCGAACTTTCGTCGCCAGCTCAGCTGTTTCGGGCTCGTCGCCACGCCACAGCACACGACGGGTGGCTTCCCGCACGGCGTTGATGTCTTCGGCCGACAGCAGCGGTGAGTCGAGAATCATCGCGTGCACCCGATCCGGGTGCCGCACACCGACTCCGGCTGCGACGTACGTGCCATATGAGGTGCCGTAGATAACGGCCTTACCCACCTGGGCGTCGTCGAGGACGGCGGCCACATCGTCGACCACCTGGTCGATGGACAGCGCCTCGGGCGGCAGGTCGGTGCCAGTGTCGTCATGGCGGGACATCCCGACACCGCGGTGTTCCACCATGATCACGTCAAGACCCTCGGCCACGGCGCGTCGCCGAAACCCTCGGTAGAGGGCGATGGACGCGGCGCCCGGGCCGCCGGGAATGACGACCAGCGGATGCGGTGACTTACGGCCGGCACGCACGTAGAACAGGTCGAACTCCTGGTCACCAGCCGGAGCCGCCTGGCCGGCGACATCAGACGGGGCCCGCACGGGCCGTCGCACCGCACGCACGCCTGGCAACGCGGCCAGCTTGTCGTGCGCTTTGCGACGCTTGGCGTTCATCGTCATCAACACTCATTGTGCCCCGTCGACCGTTCTTGTAGACGATTTGTGGAGCGGCAGCCGCGCTAAGCGCCGGTGCCGCTCCGCAAATCGCTGTGGTCAGCCCTTAGATATGCCTGCGCCTGAGAGCCACTTCTTGGCGATGTCCGACAGGTTGGTGCCCTTCGCGGCCTCGGCGTTCATCGAGATCAGGTCGTCGGTGGTGAGCTTCGCCGACACCGCATCGAGCGTCTTGGTGACGGTGTCGTTCTGCTTGGCGGACTTGATCAGTGGAACCACGTTCTCCACGGCGAACAACGACTTGTCATCGTCAAGCGCGACAAGGTTGTTCGTGACAAGGCCCGGGTCGGTGCTGAACAAGTCACCGGCCTGGATCTGGCCGTTGGTCAGCGCCGTCATCGTCAGCGTGCCACCCGCGTCGAGGCTGACGAAGTCCTTGAAGTTCAGGCCGTACACGTCGCGGAGGCCGACCACGCCCTGCTGGCGGGTCTTCCACTCCGGCGGCCCACCGAGTAAGAGTTCACCGGCGACCGGCTTCAGGTCGGAAACCGTCTTCAGCTTGTACTTGTCGGCGGTCCCCTTAGTCACGGCCACCACGTCCTTGTCCTGGGCGGCCGACGGCGTCAGCATCGAGATCCCGGACGGCAGCTTGCCCTTGAGTTCGGCGGTCACCGCTTCGGTCGTCGCGGCCGTCGACTTCGGATCCAAGTAGCTCAAGAGCGCTCCGGAGTACTCCGGGACCAGATCGATGGAGCCGTCCTTGAGCGCCTGGATGTAGACCTCGCGGCTTCCGATGTTGAACTGCTCCTTCGTCGGAACGCCCGCGGCTTGCAGCGCCTGCGAGTAAATGCTGGCGACCAGCTGGCTTTCGGTGAAGTCCGCCGAACCGACGATGACCTGCGAACCCGAGGAGCCCTTGTTGTCCCCGCCGCCGGACAGCGGGTCGCCGCCGCCACCGCCGCATGCTGACAGCGCAAGGACGGAGGTGATGGCAAGGGCCGACAGCAACGTGCGTTTCTTCATGGTGATTCTCCTAGGTGGTGGCGGGCTCGAGGACGGTCGTTGATATGGGTGAGCTGGATTTCGATACGGTGCGTCGCAGGCCGGGCGAGACGATGACCCGGCCAAGCCAGGCGAAAGTGAACTCCAGGACGAGCGCGAGGATCGCGACAAGAATTGCCCCGCCCGCCATTTCGCTGAAGTTGGCCTGCGCCCTGCCGTCGAGGATGAATCGCCCGAGGCCCTGCAGGCCGAGATACGCGGCGATGGTGGCCGTCGAAACGATTTGCAGTGTGGAGCTTCTCACTCCGGAGATCATCAGCGGTAACGCGCACGGCAGCTGCACCCGCAACAGGATCTGGCGCTTTGTGAAGCCCATCCCCCTCGCCGCGCCGACGGCGTCAGGGTCGGCAGTCTGAATGCCGGCATACGTCCCCGTGAGGATCGGTGGAACCGCAAGCAGGACAAGCACAATGATAGTGGGCAGTACGTAGACGAGCTTCCCGCCGACGATCGGCGAGATCAGCAGGAAGAGCAGAACCAGCAGCCCCAGCGACGGAAGCGCACGCAATGCGTTGGCGGACCCGGCGACCAACGCCTCGCCCCGTCCGGTATAGCCGATCAGAATCCCCAGCGGCACCGCGATGAGGAGAGCAACCAGCAGCGCGATCGCCGAGTAGAAGAGGTGGTAGCCGATCTGAGCCGGGATACCGCCTGAGCCAGTCCAGTTCGTCGGGTCGGTGAGCCATCCAATGATGTTCACGACGTCACCGTCCTTTGCCGCCAGGGGGTTAAGAGTCTGTTCAGCCAGATGATCAGGCCGTCAAAGACGACGGCAAGCACCACGCACAGCACGATGCCGGTGACCAGTGGAACGAAGAGGCGTAGCTGGAACCCCTGCGTGAACAGCGAGCCGAGCTGCGGGATGCCAAGCAGGGCGGCCATCGTCACGATGCTCACGTTCGACACGACCGCAACGCGCAGGCCCGCGGCGATCACAGGGACGGCGACGGGCAGTTCGACGAGCAGAAGCCGCTGCCAACCGCGGTAGCCCATCGCCTCGGCGGCAGCGACCGTGTCGTGTGGCACCGAGTCGAGCCCGTCGGCGACGACCCGCACCAGCAACGCCAACGTGTAAAGCGTCAGCGCGACAACGATGTTCAACGGATCGAGAATCTTCGTCCCGAGGATTGTCGGCAGGATGATGAACAACGCCAGCGAGGGAATGGTGTACAGCAGCCCCGCGGTTCCGACGATCGCGGCCTGGCCGCGCTTGAATTTGTGCGCCCACCAACCGAGCGGCAGCGCGATCAGCAGCCCGACGATCGTCGGCACCAACGTAAGCCACGTGTGGCTGATCGTCAGCGAGATGATCCGGTCGATGTTGGACGAAATCCAGTTCATGCCGCGACCCTCGCTTCCTTCGCGCGCCGGATAGCGTCCATGACGTCGTGATCGGACGCCGTGCCGATCAGCGCCCCCGACTCGTCGGTGATCACGCAGCGGCTGCTCGGGCTGGACAGCGCCGAGTTGAGCAGGTCTCGCAGCGGGTCAGTCCTGGATGCCGAGGTGGCGCTCAAGTTCACGTCGCTGTCTTGTATGCAATCGCCGCGCACACTTTCGGTGTCGACCCAGCCCAGCGGCGCCCGACTGTCATCGACCACGAGCATCCAGCGTCCCTGCGTCGACGGGATAGTGGACACCGCCTGCCCCACCGTGACGGTGGGCTCGTCGTTGAGTTGGAGAAGCCCGTCGGAGCTGTGAAATCCGAGCGCCCGGTAGCCGCGGGCCGCCCCAACGAAGTCGGCGACGAAGGCGTCCTTGGGCGCAGCCAGCAGTTCGGCCGGAGTCGCGGCCTGCGCCAGGGTTCCGCCCTGCCGAAGCACCACGACCTGGTCGCCAAGCTTGAGGGCCTCGTCGATGTCGTGGGTGACCATGACGATGGTCTTGGAGATATCGGCCTGCAGCCGAAGGAATTCGTCCTGAAGCTGGCTGCGCACGATCGGGTCGACGGCACTGAAGGGCTCGTCCATCAACAGGAACGGCGGATCCGTCGCAAGCGCCCGCGCCACGCCGACTCGCTGTTGTTGACCGCCAGAGAGCTGCCAAGGGTAGCGGCGGGCGAACTTTGCATCCAGCCCGACACGCTCTAGGAGTTCCATTGCCGCCGAACGGGTTTCCTTCTTACCACCGCCGAGCAGACGCGGCAGCGCGGCCACATTGTCGACGACCGTGCGGTGCGGGAACAGTCCGGCGTTCTGGATGACGTAGCCGATTCTGCGGCGCAGGGCGACCTTGTCGAGGCTCTGCGTGTCGGTTCCGTCGAGAGTGATGCTGCCCGAGGTCGGCTCGATCAGCCGGTTGATCATCCGCATCGACGTGGTCTTCCCGCATCCGGACGGACCGACCAGGGTGGTGATCTTGCCGTTCGGCGCGGTGATCGTCAGATTATCGACTGCGACGGTGCCGTCGGGATAGACCTTGGAAACATCTTCGAACGTGATCATGACTGTCTTTCTGGCAGAGTGGAATTCGGGCGACGACTTAGTCCGGCCGACAACGATTCCGCTGCCGAGCCGAGCATTTGGCCATATCGGGCCGCTTGGGGGGTGCTGAGTCGGTAGCTCGGAACGACCAGGCTCAGGGCTGCGACGATGCGCGCTTCGGAGTAGACCGGGCACGCGATCGCGGTCACGTCGGCCTCGACGCCGCGTTCGACGATCACGTATCCCTCATCGGGCACGCGGCCGCGCAGCGCGTGTCCCGCCGCGGAGATGTCCAGCGGAACGGTGCGTCCGACCCAACTGGCGTGCCGGACCGAATGGGTGCCCTCGACAATGCTGATGTAGACCGCTGTGCCCGCGTGTCCCTCCACGCTGAGATACGCGGACTCGCCCGTCTCGGCGACCAACTTCTCCATCACGGGCTTGGCGAAATCGATCAGCGACTCGTTGGACAGCGCTTGCGCTCCGAGTTGGATCAGGCGGCTGCCGGGTCGGTATGTACCGCCGCCCTCTTCCTTGGTGACGAACCCGGTGCTCTCCAACGTCCGCAGGAGCCGGAGTGCGGTACTCGGCGCGAGATCGCACTCCCTGGCACTGTCGGCGAGATTCGCGCCGCCCCTGTCGCAGATGGTGGCAAGCAGGGCGAGCGCGCGTTCCACGGTTCGCGTGGACGGTTCGGCCACCGTGACCTCCTCTCACCGGGACTCTCACCGGGATGGAATCTACGAGGGGTTTGTTGCGATCAACTCATCGTGGATTTCCACTGAGTAAAATTCAAATTCCATCTAGCGGCAATGTGTGGTTTCGGTGATGATAGGTCTCGTCGCGCGCCCGCGATAGGGAACGAGGAGAATTTCATGCTTGTACTTAACGGATCCGCGAGCATCGGCGACGTGGTGGCGCTCGCGGACCGCCGTGAGCGGGTCTCGGTTTCGACGCGGGTCGTCGAGGCCGTCGACCATGCGCACCGGGTCGCGGCGGACCTGTCCACCCGACTCGCGATCTACGGACGAACGACCGGTGTCGGCGCGAATCGAACCACGTCCGTATCGCCGACCGACACCGAATACGGCATGCGACTGCTTCGCAGCCACGCGGTCGACGCCGGGGACCCCCTTGACGACAGAACGGTGCGGGCGATGCTCGCGGTGCGGTTGGCCCAGCTGTGCGTGCCCGGCGCCGGACTCAACCCGAAGATCCTGTCCGGCCTTGAGACGATGCTCAACGACGATGCCCTGCCCGAGCTTCGTCAATACGCGTCCATCGGGACAGGGGATCTCGCCCCGCTGGCGGGCACCGCATTGACCCTGATCGGCGAACGGCCTGCGTCAAAGCCGTTGCCGCCGATGGAGCCGTGGGGTGCCGACAGCGCGCTGCCCTTCATGAGCAGCAGTGCGCTCACCGTTGGGCGCGGTTGCCTTGCGCTGGATGAGCTTTCGCGCCTCGAAAGGGCATCGAGTGTAATCTACATGCTGAGTTTTCTCGCGCTCGACGGCAATCCCGAGGCGCTGTCATCGGTGGCAACGCAGGCGTCGGCGGCCCCATATGTCGCCACAGTTGCGGATCGCCTACGCGCACTGCTGGCGACGAAGGGCGGCACGGATCGCAGGCCCGCCCGCATCCAGGATCCCTACGGGCTGCGGGTGTACCCGGTGGCGCAGGCAACCGCGCTGGCGTCGTTGCATTCACTCGAGGAACAACTCGAGCGCACGCTCAACGCCGCCCAGGAGAATCCCCTCTTCGACATCGAAAATGAAACCGTGGTCCATCACGGCGCCTTCTACCAGGCATCGCTGTCACTCGAATTGGACGGCACCACCCTGGCGCTCGCGCTGACCGCGCCCATCACCCATTCGCGGATCAGAATGATCAACGACCCGGATACCAACGGCGGCAACGCTTTCCTCGCCGCCGACGCGGCCGGGTCGTCCGGGCTGATGATGGTCGAATACGTGGCCGCGGGCGCGATCGCCGAGATCCGCAACGCCGCGCAGCCCGCCTCCGCAGGCACGCTCGTGCTGTCGCGGGGCGCTGAGGAGGACGCGACCTTCGCCTCGCAGGGTGCGCAGCAACTCGAGCGGTCGGCCGCCGCGTATCGGGTGCTGCTCTGCTGCGAACTTGTTGGCGCGGTGAGGCTCTTGCGGCACCGTGGGCTCGACAACCAGTTCAGCGGCGCCGTTGGCGACGCACTGGCGCTGGCCGACGTTCTCCCCCGCGGCATCGACGATCGCGACCTCCGTGGTGATATCGCCATGGCGGAGTCGCTCCTGGACGACATCGGACGACTTGTTCCGCCGGACACCCGGCCGTAGGCCCCCTAGGCGCCGCGGATCAGATCCGCGGCCTTCTCGCCGACCAGCACGCTGGGCGCGTGGGTGTGGCCGCGGATGATCGTCGGCATCACCGACGCGTCGGCGACACGCAGCCCGTCCACGCCGCGCACCCGCAACTCCGGGTCGACCACGCTGGCGTCGTCGCTGCCCATCCGGCACGTGCTGACCGGATGATAAAGCGTGTGCGACAACGAGTTCAGCGCCCGCTCGAGTGTCTCGTCGCCGAGGTCCGTTGCGCCGCGCGGCCTGGCGATCTTGCCGATGATGCCGTTGAGCGCGGCCGACTTGGCGATGTCCGCACACATCCGCAGGCCCGCCATCAGCGCCGCACGGTCGGCACCCGCATCGTCGGTCAGATACCGCGGATCGATGACCGGCTTGTCCTTCGGGTCGGCTGATCGCAGGGTGATCGTGCCGTGGCTGTGCGGTTTCAACAGGATCGGCCCCATCACCACGGCGTGGCCGTCGTATGGGTCGCCAATCCCCTCCTCGAAGTATGGGGCGGGCGCGAAAATCAGCTCCAGATCGGGCAGTTCGAGGTCCGGGCGGCTCCTGACGAACCCATACGCCTCCCCCACGTTCGAGGTCAGCATGCCGCGCCGTCGCGCGAAATAGTTCACCAGTTGCAATGGCTTCTCCGCGGTGAACAGCGTGTCATCGGGTACGTCGAACCCCATTGGGGCTATCAGATGGTCGAGCAGGTTGCTGCCGACGTCGGGTGCCTCATGCACCACGTCGATACCGTGCTCGGCTAGATGATCGCGATCGCCGATGCCCGACAGCATCAACAGCTGCGGGCTGTTGATCGCTCCCCCGCACAACACCACCTCACGGCGGGCCGAGACGACACGGCGGGCACCAAGCTGCTCGAATTCCACACCGGTGGCACGCTTTCCGTCGAAGATCACGCGTGTCGCGGTGGCTCCTGTGTACAACGTCAGATTGCGCCGCCGCAACGCCGGTTTGAGGTACGCGTCGGCGGTGCTCCACCGGGCACCCTTGCGTTGCGTCACGCGGGTCTCGCAGAACCCCTCCGGTACATCGATGCACTCCTGCACGGCCGTCAGCCAGGCTGCCGTCGAACTCCTGGGACTGCGCTGGGGTGAGATGACAAGCGGGCCGCTCTCGATGCGGTTGAAGTACTTCTCGATGTTGGCATAACTCCACTGCTCGCCGGCTTGCTCGGCCCACTCGTCGTAGTCGGCGGCGAATCCACGAACCCACATCATGGCGTTCATCGACGATGATCCGCCGAGCACCTTGCCTCGCGGCCAGTAGATTTCGCGACCTTCGAGTTCTTTCTGCGGTTCGGTCCGGTAGTCCCAATCCATTTCGCTGCGAAACAGTTTGGCGAAGCCCGCGGGGATGTGGATGAACTTGTCCTTGTCCCGCGGGCCCGCTTCGAGCACCACCACCTCGACGGATGGATCCGCGCTCAGCCGGTTGGCCACCACCGATCCTGCAGAACCTGTCCCCACCACGATGTAGTCGGCGTCCATCTGCCGGAGTCTATGAGGCCGTCCGACATTTCAAGGTCAATTCGACCGCCGCAGAATTCTGGCCACTTCGTTCGGCCTTTCGAGCGCGGAGAAGTGGCCGGTGCCGGACAGCGTGATCCGCTCGACCTCGGTCAGCAGACCCGCGACGTGCTCGCGCTCCGCGGGCCTGGACCAATCCTGGTCGCTGTAGACCAGGGTCACCGGCACCGAGACGTCCCGATACCGGTCGCGTGCGGTGATCAATCCGTTGAGGTTGCGATAGATCGACCTGGCCACCCTCGGGTAGCCCTTGCGCCGTCCGCTCTTTCGCAGTTCGTCGATGAAATCGTCGGGCAGGGTGCCGTTGTCGACGACGCCGCCGCGTAGCACGCCCTTGAGAATCTGCCGGTTCTCCAGTGCGGCAAAGACGGGTCCGATCCCCGGCGTGCGAGCGCTGAAGATGATGAACCGTGCGAACCAGTTGCCGCGCTCGACGCCGCTGGGGTAGTCGTAGCTGTTGAATGCAACCACCCGCCTCACCCGGTCCTTGAGCTCGACAGAGGCCTGCAGCACGAGCGCGCCGCCGAGCGATTCCCCGGCCAGTGTGATGTCGTGCAGGTCGAGTGTGGTGACGAATTCGACCACCGCCGCGCGCAACTCGGGTTCCTCGTAGCGGGCACCCGGCACGATGTCCGACCAGCCCATGCCGGGCAGGTCAAGCGCATAGACGGTGAACGAGTCCCACACCTGCGGGATCACCCGGTGGAAGTAGTCCAGCTGAGTTCGCACGGTGTGCATCAGCACCAGCACGGGGCCGCTGCCTGCGGTGAAGTACCGCAGACGGGAACCGTCGGATCTGGTGAAGTACTGAACAGTGCCGTGGCCGTCGGTCCATGCGTCGGTGTAGGTGCTCATGCGCACACTGCCTCGGACTCGGCCTGCTCGGCGGTGACGGGCGCGGGTTGCTTGGCCCGGGCCGGCAGTAAGACAGCGACCACGACAGCGGCGGCGGCCGCGATGCCGGCGCTCACCAGAGATCCGATCTGCATACCGTCGAGAAACGCCGCGTTGACGGCCGCGCGGACGTCGGGGACCACTGGCGGCGGGAGCTGGCCGACGACCTGCTGTGCTGCGGCCATCGAGCGTTCCATGGTGGCGCGAACCTGCTCAGGCAACGCGGACACCACCGCATTGCTGCCGAGCCGACTCGAATAGATGGAGGCGAAGACGCTGCCGACAATCGCGACGCCGAGGGTGCCACCCAGTTCGCGGGTGGTGTCGTTGACGGCGGAGCCGACGCCCGCCTTATCCGCGGACAGCGAGCCCATGATCGACTCGGTGGCCGGCGCCGTCGTCAGGCCGAGACCACCGCCGAGCATCAGCATCTGGGTCGCGATCTCGAGATATGGCGTCCCGGCGTCAGCGGTGGACGCCCATGCCAGGCCTGCCGCGAAGATGGCCAGGCCCGCGACGACGACCGTCGTGGTCCCGATCCGCTCCACGATACGGGGTCCGACAATGCTGGCGACCGCGATCGAGATGGCGACCGGCAGCAGCCGCACGCCGGTCTCAAATGCGCTGTATGACTTGATGAATTGGAAGTACTGGGTGATGACGAAGAT
>JAVXWV010000372.1:0-4236 GCA_032230775.1 Mycobacterium sp.
AGTCGTCGGCGTCAGCCGCCCGGGCTACGAGCTCGTGGGCAAGCACGTCCAGGGGGCGCTCGCGGAGCGGCCGCCCGAAGCGCTCACTCTCGTCGAGGTGCCCGCGCTTGCGATCTCGTCGACCGACTGCCGCAGGCGTGCCGGAGCAGACCGGCCGATCTGGTACCTGGTGCCTGACGGCGTCGTGCAGTACGTGACCAAGCGCCAGCTCTACGCCGCGCCGATCGCGACGATAGACGGGAACCGGCGATGAGCGCCACCGACGAAGCGGTCAAGATGGCCACCACGGCGGCGCGCGCCGCCTCGGCCAAGCTCGCCGAAGACGTCGTCGTGATCGACGTGTCCGGACAGCTGGTCATCACCGACTGCTTCGTCATCGCTTCGGCGTCCAACGAGCGTCAGGTCAATGCGATCGTCGACGAGGTCGAGGAGAAGATGCGCCTGGCGGGTTACAAACCCGCCCGCCGCGAGGGCGCCCGCGAGGGTCGATGGACGCTGCTCGATTACGTCGACATCGTCGTGCACATCCAGCACCAGGACGAGCGCGACTTCTACGCCCTCGACCGGTTGTGGCGCGACTGCCCTGTCATACCGGTGGATCTGGACGGCACGCCGTGAGGGTGCGCCGACTGGTGATGCTGCGGCACGGGCAGACCGAGTACAACGCGGGCAGCCGGATGCAGGGCCAGCTCGACACCGAGCTGTCCGACCTGGGTCGTGACCAGGCCGTCGCCGCCGCCGAGGTGTTGGCGAAGCGGCAACCTCTCATCATCGTGTCGTCGGACCTGCGGCGTGCGCTGGACACCGCGGTCGCGCTTGGCGAGCGGTCTGGGATGCCGGTGCTCGTCGACACTCGGCTGCGCGAAACGCACCTCGGTGACTGGCAGGGGATGACCCACGTCGAGGTGGACGCCGCGGCCCCCGGCGCGCGGCTGGCGTGGCGAGACAACGCGCGGTGGGCGCCGCACGGCGGCGAGAGCCGGGTCGACGTCGCCGCGCGCAGCATGCCGCTGCTGGCGGAGCTCGTCGCCGACCAGACCGAGTGGGGCGTCGATGAACCCGAGCGGCCGGTGGTCCTCGTGGCCCACGGCGGACTGATCGCCGCGCTGACCGCGGCGCTTCTCGCGCTGCCGGTCGACAACTGGCCGGTGCTCGGCGGCATGGGCAACTGCAGTTGGGTGCAGCTGTCCGGGCATTCGCAGGCCGGCGCGTCGCTGGACGGTATCCGCTGGCGACTCGATGTGTGGAACGCCTCGGCACAGGTGGCCAACGATGTCCTCTGATTCGGCGATCAAACCAACGCTTCTCGTCTTCTGCGACTCGCTGTCCTACTACGGGCCGACGGGCGGGCTGCCCGCTGACGATCCACGCATCTGGCCGAATATCGTTGCCACTCAACTGGGTTGGGACGTCGAGCTGATCGGCCGGATCGGCTGGACCTGCAGAGACATCTGGTGGGCCGCCATCCAGGACCCGCGGGCGTGGGCGGCATTGCCGAGGGCAGGCGCGGTGATCTTCGCTACGGGCGGCATGGATTCGCTGCCATCACCGCTGCCCACTGCGTTGCGTGAGCTGATCCGATACGCCCGGCCTCCGTGGCTTCGGCGCTGGGTGCGCGACAGCTACGGCTGGCTGCAGCCTCGATTGTCGCCGATCTCGCCCGCCGCTCTTCCGCCGCATCTTTCCGCGGAGTATCTGGAAATGACCCGTGCGGCAATCGACTTCAACCGACCGGGAGTGCCGTTCGTCGCGTCGCTGCCCTCGGTCCACATCGCCGAGACGTACGGCAAGGCGCACCGCGGCCGGGCCGGCACCGTCAAGGCGATCACCGAATGGGCCGAGCAACACGACGTCCCGCTCGTCGATCTCAAGGCCGCAGTCGCCGATCATGTCATGAGCGGTCGAGGCAATCCCGACGGTATCCACTGGAACTTCGAGGCACACCAGGCGGTCGCCGATCTGATGCTCAAAGCACTCGCAGAAGCCGGTGTGCAGCAAGAGGGTTCGCGGTAGCCATGCCTGTGATTGTGGTGACTGATTCGTCGTCCAGGTTGGAGCCAGATGAGCTCAAGCAGTTCGACATCCGGCAGGTGCCGCTGCATGTGCTCGTCGACGGGACGGATCTGCGTGACGGGGTTGACGACGTGCCCTACGACATTCACGATCGGGCTCGGGTAACCACCGCCGGCGCTACGCCCGCGGAACTCGCCGAGACCTACCAGCAGGCGCTGAATGACAGCGACGGCGACGGGGTGGTCGCGGTGCATCTGTCGGCCGCGCTGTCCAGCACGTACAGCTCCGCCGTGCAGACAGCACGCGAGTTCGGCTCAGCGGTGCGGGTGGTGAACTCGCGTTCGGCGGCGATGGGTGTCGGCTTCGTTGCGCTGGCCGCGGCACGAGCTGCTGGCTCGGGTGCCGATCTCGATACCGTTGAGGCCGTGGCTCGTTCGGCGCAGTCCCGCGGGCACGTGTTCCTGGTCGTGCACCGGTTGGACAATCTGCGGCGCAGCGGCCGCATCCGCAAGGGGGCGTCGTGGCTGGGAACCGCGCTGTCGCTCAAGCCCCTGCTATGCCTCGACGTCGACGGCCGTTTGGTGCTTGATCAGCGGATCCGCACGGTTACCAAGGCGCATGCGGCATTGGTCGAGCGGGTGGCCGAAGTCATCGGCGACCGTCAAGCGGCCATCGCGGTACACCATGTCGACAACCACGACGCCGCCGACGAGATCGGCGCGGCGTTGACGACGCGATTGCCTCAGATCGAGTCGCTCGTCGTCACCGATATGGGCCCGGTGCTGTCGATTCACGTCGGCGGCGGCGCGGTCGGCGTCGCTGTGCAGCTCGCCGAGTAGTACCCCTTCCGCGTCCACTCATTTGGCCATTGATCGTGGTATCGGTAAGTGGTAGCTTACCGTTCGTGTCCACTTACCAAGAGGCGGACGCCTGGGTGGCGTTGGCTGACCGCACCCGACGGTCAATCGTGGAACGCCTTGCCCACGGGCCATTGGCAGTCGGTGAACTGGCGCGCGACCTCCCTGTCAGCAGACCGGCGGTGTCGCAACACCTCAAAGTCCTCAAGCGTGCCGGGTTGGTACGCGACCGCGCCGCCGGGACCCGCCGGCTCTATCAGCTGGATCCAACCGGCCTCGAAGCTTTGCGTGCCGACCTTGATCGGTTTTGGGTGCAGGCTCTGGCCGGTTTCAAGGAGACCATCGAGCGTCTGGAAGGAGACGAATCATGACCCAAATGCGACCAACGACCATCCGCCACCACGTTGTCGTAAACGCCCCCCTGGACCGGGCATTTCACGCGTTCACGGAGAAGTTCGGTGACTTCAAGCCCCGCGAACACAACCTGCTCAAAGTGCCCATCGAGGAAACGGTTTTCGAACCTCGAGTCGGTGGACATATCTATGACCGCGGCGTCGACGGCAGCCTGTGCAAGTGGGCGCGCATCGCCGCCTACGAGCCGCCGAATCGTGTTGTGTTCACCTGGGACATCGGGCCCACCTGGCAGCTGGAAACCAACCCCGCAAGGGCTAGTGAAGTCGAAGTCCGCTTCACTGCCGAGTCCGCCCATCGCACCCGCGTGGAATTGGAACACCGACACATCGAACGCCACGGTGAGGGTTGGGAATCCGTCGCTGCGGGAGTCGATGGCGATGCCGGCTGGCCGCTATACCTCGGCCGCTACGCCAACCTGTTCGGCGAGCGATGACGCCGACGGACACGACGCAGATGGCGCGTGACGAACGCGATGAGTTCGCCGCGTTTCTCGAGGGTTTAACGCCCGCGCAATGGAACAGCCCAACGCTCTGCGAGCGATGGCGGGTCCGCGACGTCGCGATCCACACCGTCAGCTATGACGAACTGGACACCAAAGGTCTTGTGACCCGGTTTCTGAAGGGCAGGCTGTCGACCGATCGCATCAACGCGATCTGCGTGGCCGACTATGCGGATAGGTCACCCGAGCAGATCGTGGCGATGATCCGGGCCAACACCGAACCGCATGGTCTGACGGCACGGTTCAGCGGGAAAATCGCACTCACCGACGGCATGATCCATCAGCAGGACATCCGCCGACCCCTGGACATCCCGCGCACCATCGACCCCGAGCGGTTGCGCACCGCACTGGATTTCGCCCGCTACGCGCCGACCATTCGGGGCGCCTGGCGCGCCCGCGGTGTGCGTCTTGTCGCCACCGATCTGGATTGGGCGTACGGGAAGGGGCCCGAGG
>JAVXWV010000599.1:0-2549 GCA_032230775.1 Mycobacterium sp.
GACGTCGGCGGCACCGATCCCGGGCGTAGCGCCTGCTCCGGCGCCGCAGCCGCAGGCGCCCCAGACCCGCACCGTCACCAGGCAGGCGCCGCCACCGGTGATCGCCACGGAAGCCCCACCCCCCGCGCCGCCGACGTCCGAGGAGCCGCCGCCACCGCCTCCCACCACGGAGGCGCCGCCGCCGACCACCGCGGCGTCGCCGACCACACAGCCGCCTCTCATACCGACGCTGCCCTACGAGACCATCCCGGGTCTGCCATTCGTCCCGAACCCGATACAGCCTCCGCCGCCTGCCCCCTAGGCTGTCCGCCATGACTGCCTCACCCCCCGGTCGCTCCGCTCCTGCCCGACGGACGACCGACGGCTTGCTCTTCAACCCGAACACCTACGACCCGCAGCAGTTCGATGACGAGACACGGCGGCTACTGCGGGCAACCATCGATTTCTTCGAAGGTCAGGGCAAGAAGCGCATCCTCGACAACGACCTGGCGGCGCTGTGGCCCGCCGACTTCGTCGATTTCGTCAAGCGGGAGAAGCTGTTCGCGACATTCCTCACGCCGTCGGAGTTCGCAGACGGTGATCCGAACAAGCGCTGGGATGCCGCGCGTAACGCCGCCCTCTCCGAGATTCTCGGGTTCTACGGGCTGACCTACTGGTACACCGAGCAGGTCACCATCCTCGGTCTCGGGCCGATCTGGCAGAGCGAGAACAAGGACGCCAAGCTCAAGGCCGCCGACGACCTCGAGGCAGGCGAGGTAATGGCCTTCGGGCTGTCCGAGCGCGAACACGGCGCCGACGTCTACAACACCGACATGGTGCTTACGCCTGCGAGCGAGGAGGACCGCGCCAAGGGCATCCTGTATCGGGCGACGGGGGAGAAGTACTACATCGGCAACGGCAACGTCGCGAGCATGGTCTCGGTGTTCGGCCGGCGCGGCGATGTGGACGGCCAGGACGCTTACGTGTTCTTCGCCGCCGACAGCCGCCACGAGAACTACCACCTGATCGACAACGTCGTACACATGCAGATCTACGTCAGCACCTTCCGCCTGGAGAACTACCCGGTGCGTGAGTCCGACATCCTGCACACCGGCATAGAGGCTTTTGCAGCCGCGCTCAACACCGTCAACATCGGCAAGTTCAACCTGTGCACATGCACCATCGGCATGGTCGAGCACGCCTTCTACGAGGCCATCACGCATGCGCAGAACCGCATCCTTTACGGCAACCCCGTCACCGACTTCGCCCATGTACGAGCGACTTTCGTCGACTCCTATGCGCGTCTGGTGGCGATGAAACTGTTCAGCCAGCGGTCTGTCGACTACCTGCGCAGCGCCAGCCTCGACGACCGTCGCTATCTACTGTTCAACCCCGTGACCAAGGCCAAGGTCACGATGGAGGGTGAAGCGATCGTCCGGTCGCTGCACGATGTGGTTGCCGCAAAGGGGTACGAGAAGAACACGATGTTCCGCGAGGTGGCGCAGCTCATCGGCGCGCTACCTCGACTCGAGGGCACCGTGCACGTCAACGTCGGCCTGGTGCTCAAGTTCATGCCGAACTACATGCTCAATCCGACGGAATATCCCGAGATTCCGACCCGCAACGACCCCGCGGACGACGCCTTCTTCTGGAACCAGGGACCCACCCGCGGGGCGGGCAAGGTTCAGTTCGCCGACTGGACCCCGGCCTACGAGAACCACGTGCACGTCCCGAATGTCGCGCGGTTCTACGAGCAGGCGCAGGCATTCAGGCAGCTACTCATCACGGCGGCCCCTGACGCGGATCAGCAGAAGGATCTGGACTTCCTGCTCAACGTCGGGCACCTGTTCTCGCTCATCGTGTATGGGCAACTCATCCTCGAGCAGGCCGCGCTGACCGGGGTCGACGACGACATCATCGACCAGATCTTCGACTTCCAGATCCGCGACTTCAGCACCTATGCCGTTGCGCTGCACGGCAAGCCGACCTCGACGCAAGCGCAGCAGGACTGGGCGGTCGGCGCGATCCGCAAGCCGGTACCCGACGCCGAGCGATTCGACCGGGTGTGGCAGCGGGTCAAGGCCTACGACGGCGCATACGAAATGCGGCAATGACGGGGGAGTTTCGCCATGCAGACGTACCACCATTACATCGATGGCGGCGAGGTTGAGCCGGACGCTGGTGAATGGCTTGACAGCGTCGACCCATATCTAGGCGAGCCATGGGCGAGAATCGCCCGCGGCACGGCGGCCGACGTCGATCGTGCAGTGACCGCTGCGGCACGCGCCATGCGCGACGGTCCATGGGCGTCGATCACCGCAACCGAGCGCGGGAAGCTGCTGGTGCGCCGGACGCCAGCACGACAATTCCCCCGCGACAACGACAAAGCCAACGTGCGCGCCTCATCGGCCCCTACTCCTCTCCTCATCGGGATGGCAGATCGCCTGCCACCTTCCCCGCCAACCGGCGTGCCTACTTGCAAGCGCAGCCACGCTGCCGAGGCAGATGTATACACGCTCCAGCAAACGCTGCGCTCCCCGCGGAGCGTGGACTCCCACGCAATCTCGCCG
>JAVXWV010000432.1:0-4640 GCA_032230775.1 Mycobacterium sp.
CGGCCGTGGTCTGTCCTAGCTCGCCCAACACAGTCGAAAGGTTAACCTTGCGCCGACGCGACAGTGGGGCCAACGGCGTATCGCCACCGGCCCCACCTATCGCTAGCGCGGCGTTAGCACGGACGCGCGATCGTTCACCCGCTCAGATCACAGCGGGATCCAGAGGCCCAGGAACTGGAATCCCCATGCACCGCGGTCGTTGTCGAAGTACGGCTCAACACGTTGCCCCTGCCAATTGAAGGGCTGATGATCCCCACGGGCGTCGTCGATGCCGCGCTGATCCCATGGCCGCTGGTCCCAGCCACCCTGATCTCCCCGGCCTTGATCTGGCTGCCACTGGTTGCCCCACGGGCGACCGTCGCCACCGTCTCCACGGTGATCCTGTCCACCGTCACCGCGTTGGTCGCCTTGGCAGTTTCCCTGCCAGCACGGCTGCCCACCATTCCCATGGTCGGCGGACGCCGTGCCGAGACCGACGCCCAATCCGAGAGCGCTAAAGCCGATCGCACCCACGATCGCGGATCGCGCCATCGTTTTCTTGAAACTCATTCCTGTGTTCCCTTCAGTGTTGTGGGCCTGCCTCCGAATCGCGTCGACAGATCCGTCGAGAGATCCGAGGCCAGCACCGCCCGCGACCGCCTGCGCTTCGCTTGACAGGGGCTTGCTTCGACGGGCGATGCTTCGAGGATGCGTCACGCTGTTAACCGCTGCGCGGCTCCTGTACCGCTGCACGGGTCGTGCGACGTGCGACCCTCACTTGCTCCATCGGGCTACCCATCCGGGCTGTTACCCAACCCGCAGTGGGCTCGATCACTACAGCCCCGACGTTGGAATGCTAACCGATTATTGGTTGCCAATTGGCTGGTGGGTTTCTGTAAATCGTCTGAGTGGTAAGGGAATACGGGACGGACGCCTGTTTCGAATTGTCGTGTGGCTTGGCGCTGGCCGGATTCGCGGTGCCCCCAGCTGCCGTCTACACGGCCACCGCGCAGCAAATCGTCAGTCCTTTCACATCGGCGACCCCAACTAGAGCTGCCCGCGTTCAAGGGTTGAACAGCCCCCTTCGCACAGATCGCTTACCGAACATAAAGCGGGCCTACCTAATTCAGAACGTGAGGCCCAGTGGCAGTTCCGTGGCGCACCACCCCACGACTATCGTGTCACTGCTCGTGAGCAATGTCCGTCATACCTCCGTGCTGCGTCCGACATCAGGCGCACTACCAACCCCGACAGGATCAGGTGGGTTCGCGGGCAGCGCGGGCAGACGTGCGGTTGCCGAGCCAGTAGATGCCCACCGCTACGAGTAAGGACACCACGGCGATGCCGGCGACGAGATAAAACCAGGCGCCGTAGGCGATCTTCGCGCCCGCGATCGCGATGGCACCCGAATCATTGGAAATCAGCGGTGTCCACGACCCGCTCAGCGTGGCGATAACCGCGACCAACGCCGACAGACCACCGATCACCGCGCACGTGTAGAACACAGCCGGGCGCGCCAGCCGAGTTTCCTCGTAGCGCGGTAGAAACCGCCTGATGATAATCACCACGTCGACGAATAGCACCACCATCGAGATGCACCAAATCACGGTGACAGCGGCCTGAAGCACGTCATACACCTTGGTCTGGATGTCGATCGCCTTCCCGCCCCCGACACCAAGCGATGGGAACACGATGAAGGCCACCAACGCGAACAGCGACGCAATCACCGTCTGCACCCAGACCGCGTTGCTGGGCACCTTGTGCTTGTTCACCTTGGCCATCGCGGCGGGCAGCTTCTGATCGAGTCCGGAGACGAAGACCAGCCGGGCGAACGAGAAGTTGTAGACCACCGTGATGAACAGGAAGAAGGCGGCGAGCAGGATCGCGACAAGCTTGCCCAGCCAACCGCCCAACGTGGCGCCGACTGCCGTCGCGAGCGATGTCACCTGTGCCGACTGACCGTCGGCGGGCGGCACCGTCACCATCACAGCCCAAGTGGTCAGCAGGTAGGCCGCCATCACGGCCAGCGACCCCCACACCAGGTAACGAGTGATGGAGCGCTCGTCCTTGATCTCGACACCCATGTTGAGGGGCACTTCCACGCCCAAGAGGGCGAGCACCACGAGGCCGAAGAAGCTCCAGTTGGTGAGGTTGATACCGGTGTCCGCGGACGGCGCCCACGCCGACCAATCAGCGGGGTTCGTCTCGGGCGCCACTCCGCCGGCCAGGTGCACCACGCCGGCCAGGAACACGAGCCCAATGGCCAGCGCATAGAGCACGCACACCACGTTCACGATGTTCTGGGTCAGCCGGAACCGTTGGTTGGCCAGCACCGCCGACAAAACGATGAAGCCGATGATCAACACGCCCTGCACCTGAACGCTTGCCGAACCGACCGTCGACGGGAAGACGTAGCCCAGGTAGCTGAGCACGACCGTGCCCGTCGCGACCATCACGAGCACCCCGGGCCACCAGGCGCAAAACCCTGCGAAGAAACCCCAGAACGGTCCGAAGGCCTTCTGCGTCCACAGGTAGATCGAGCCTTCGCCCGGGAACATGCGACCCAGTTGACCGGTGACGATTGCTCCCGGAATCAGGAAGGCCAGGAATCCGATGATCCACCAACCGAACGCCGCGGGACCCGCGCTCTGGATCACCGCCGCATTGGTGATGAACAGCACGATCGAGACGAAGATCGCGACCATGTCGAAAGTGTTGAGAACGCGAGGCAGCATTCCCTCCGCGATGCGCTCGGAGATGAATTCCCCTGGCAGCTCAGGCCCTGTCGTCGCCATCTTGTCGTCCTCTCAAGAAGCCCGATTCGAGGCTAGGACGGCGAGGGTTTAGGCGTCAACGGCCGCCGAACACCGCCCGAGCGGGGCCAGTTGCTCCCCGCACCCGAGGCCGCGACGAGGACCTCTGCGGCGCAATGCAATTGGCGGAGTATGCGAGCCGTTGGCGCGGCGCTACAGCCCGGCCAGCTGCGGCAGCGTCAGATGGGCTATCACGAAGTAGATCATCAGGCCGGTGCCGTCGACGATGGTTGCGATCATCGGTGCCGAAACCACGGCCGGGTCGACGCGCAGCTTTTTCAGAACGGGCGGCAGGATCGACGCGACGAACGCAGACCACATCACAATCGCCGCGACGGTCAGCGACACGGTCAGGGTGATCTGCGGGCCGACACCCAACGTCCACGCGCGGACCACCGCGGCGGCCGCCATCGCGATCGCGATCAGCACGCCCGTCGACAGCTCCTTGGTCAGGATGGCTGGCAAGTCGCGCAACCGGACCTGTCCGGTGCCCATTGCGCGCACCAACGTGGTGGTGATCTGCGTGCCGGTGTTGCCGCCCGTGCCGATCAGCAACGGAATGAAAAAAGCGAGCGCTACCACCGCCTCCATCTCGTCGGCGAACGCACGCAACACGGTTCCGGTGTAGGCCTCGGCAGCGAACAGCACCAACAGCCAGACGATCCTTTTACGCCACAACAGCCACGGCGAGGCGCGCAGATACGGCACCTCCAATGGTGCTGAGCCGCCTTGCCTCTCGGCGTTGGCGGTGGCCTCCTCCTCGAGGATGTCGAACGCCTCGTCCTCGGTGAGGATGCCGATCAGCCGCCCGTCGCCGTCGACCACGGGCAGCTCGCGCACCCGGCGACCGGTAAGCAGGTTCGCCGCCTCCTCAGCATCGGTGAGCGGCGACACCGTGGCGGCGTCGTCCTCCACCAGTTCGGTGACCGTCTGATCGGCCGGGGCAAGCACAAGGCGGCGGAACCGCACCACGCCGATCAGATGCTGTTCGGGTCCGCACACGTACAGATACGAGCCGGGATGGGGATCGTCGCCCCGCGCCGTAACCTGATTGCGGATTTCGTCTATAGCCTGCGCCGCCGTCACCTCCGGGCCGACCGTAAGCGTCTCGGGCAGGATGTGTGCCGCGACCGAATCAGCGGGCCAGGACAGCACACCGCGCAGTACGTTCGCCCGTTCAAGCGGCATCGCAGTGAGCAGGGCTTCCCTGGTCGCGCGGTCAACGTGTCGCAGAATCATGGCGGCACGGTGGGAGTTGATCGCGGCGAGCAGTTCATCGACCCGCGAATTCGGCAGCGCCTTAAGCATTTTGGCGGCAAGCGGCACATCGACGCTGTGGATCAGTTTGGCGGCGGTCTGCGTGTCGAGCAGCTCGCCAAGGCGGCGCAGGTCGGTTGGGGACAGCCGCGCCAGCTGACGGGCGCGCTCGGTTGGGTCGTCCACTGCGTCGACCCACAGCTTGACGGCTTTCGGTGTGTTCGTCGCGATCGCTTTGCGCACGCTGATCGCGGTTCCGCGGGCAACCTCGGTGGTATTCACATAACACTCCGTTCGAGGACGTCACGAATTGCGTCGTCACGGGCAAACGTCGGTTGCAGCCTAACGGGTAATGGGTAATTCACGTGGGCGTTGCGCCGAGCGCGCTAAGAGCCGCCCGCCCGACCCGCGCATTCGAGCAACTCCTCGAGCCAAATCTAGCTGGGCGGCTCTGCGTCCGTCTGACTCAGTCGACAGTCCGACTTGGCCGTAAGCGTGGACGCCTTCTGTGTCCCCAACCTGAATTCGATACCGTCAGGCCCGGCGATGTAGACGTCGTGATCGCCGGGGTTGTCCTTGAATGTTCCGAAC
>JAVXWV010000498.1:0-2862 GCA_032230775.1 Mycobacterium sp.
ATCGAGGCCATCGGCACGTCCACGTCGACGCGTGCCGACACCGTCGACACCAGATGCCACACTCCCGGCGCCGGTTGCACCGCGAGCAATTCGGGCACGGTGACCGTCCCAGTGATCGCGACGCGGCCCAGGTCATTGCGGACCAGGTCGACGATCATGATGTTCTCCGCGACGTCCTTGACCGACGCCCGCAGCTCCGCCGGGTCCGCATGCCGCGGCAGCGTGCCCTTGATCGGGCTGGACGTCACCGTCTCACCGCGGCGGCGCAGGAACAGCTCGGGCGACAGCGACGCCACCGCGCCCCACTCCCCGGCCAGGTAGGCCGCCCGCGCTGGCGATGTGCGCTCTACCGCGTCGACGAAGAAGTCGATGGGCGGACCGTCGAGGCGGCCCGCGAACTGCGTGCACACGCAGGCCTGGTAAACCTCGCCCGCCGCGATCGCCTCCAGGCACTCGAGCACCCCACGCCGGTGAGCTTCGCGGTCAGCGTCATCCCACGCGATGCTGTACTCCCGCGCTGGCGCGCGGACACGCAACGCCTCCGTCACCCACGCCGAAAGCGGTGCGCCGGAAAGGCTTTCATACCACCACTGCCGGTCAATGTCCTGGCGCAGCACGCAGTCGGACCAGCCACCGGCCGCCTCGGGAATCCTGGGTCCCAGGCCGTCGACGCCCGTGTCGGGATACGACAGATAACCGAACCAGCCGCCGCCGATCGCCCCGTCGGATTCGCCGGTGGGCACGGCAAAGACGTCGTCACAGGCGACGGCGCCCAGAGACGGGGCGATGACCGCCGCCGATCCGAACCAGTCGCCGATCAGCGCCGCGGGCGGCGGCACACCGCACCGCTCGGCAGCGAAGGCGACGGAGCGCAGCACCGCAGGAGCGCTGCCCAAATCGCCTAGCCGCTCTATCCGCACCGACCAAGCGTGACAGAGCGCTAGCGGCTGATCGTCCGCGGGATCGCGATCCCTACCAGCTTGTCGGGGTTTCGCATGGCGTAGAAGTGCGTGATCTTGCCGTCGGTGACCTCGACCAGGAAGACGCCCTCCAGGTGGTCGCCGCTGTAGACGACCACCGCCGGTGCGCTGTTGTACATCGCCGTCTGGATCCGTACGTCCGGCAGCTTCTGGCCGAGCCGGAAGATACCGATGATCGCCTTGGCCACCTTGTCGGCGCCGACGACCGGCCTGCGGGCCGCGCTGGCCTTGCCGCCACTGTCGGCGGTCCAGGTGGCGTCCGGGGCCAGCATCGCGAGCAGTCCGTCCATATCGCCGGTGGCTGCGGCGGTCATGAACTGTTCGGTGATCTCAGCCGTCGCGGCCGCGTCGACCGGGTCGAACCGCTTGCGCCGCGCGTGCACGTGCTCGCGTGCGCGGTGCGCAACCTGGCGCACCGTCGCAACGGATTTGCCTACCGCACCGGCGATTTCGTCGTAGTCGAAGCCGAACACCTCGCGCAGGACGAATACCGCCCGCTCGTCAGGGGTGAGCGTCTCGAGCAGCACCAGCATGGCCATCGACACCGACTCCGCGAGCACCACGTCCGACGAGGCGTCGCGCTCGTCGAGCAGCAGCGGCTCGGGCAGCCACGGGCCGATGTAGTCCTCGCGACGACGGGCGCCTGCCCGCAGCGCGTTGAGCGCCTGGCGGGTCACCAGTTGCGCCAGATACGACTTGGTATCGCGCACGGTCGCGAGGTCAACGTCGGCCCACCGCAGGTAGCTGTCCTGCAGCACGTCGTCGGATTCCGTTGCCGAACCTAGGATCTCGTAGACAATCGTGAACAGCAGCGGCCGTAGATGGGTGAACCGCTCGGCGTGTTCGCCGCCGGCCGAGCCGCCGATCGGGCCCTGCGTGGTCACGATTCCGTGACCACCTCGAACATCGGCTGGGACGGCCGCTTTCCACCCTTCATCACGAAGGTGGAACCCGGCTTGCGGGCCTCGCGGCGCAGGCCCCACAGCGTGCCCTTGCAGATTGCCTCCTTCACCGAGGCGCCGAGCCGTCCGCCGATGTAGTACTTCACCGGGGTGTCGTCCTTCCGGGCGAACTGCACCGTGGCCGCGTGCCGGCCCAGGCTGACGCACGAGCCCACAAACGCCTGGTCGATCCCCGCCGGTGCAGTGCCCGCGATGCGGCTCAGCACGGTGTCGGCGGCCTGCGCACCGAGTGGCCCTGCGGCCTGGCAGCTCATCCGCAGCGGCTGGCCCGACGGTGCGGCGCAGTCGCCCGCTGCCACGATCCGCGGGTCGTCGACGCTGGTGAGCGTCTCGTCGGTGAGCAGCCGGCCCAGTCCGTCTGTGCGTAGGCCGCTGGCCATTGCCAGGTCCGGCACGCCGAAGCCCGCCGTCCAGATGGTGACCGCGCTCGGACGCACCGCGCCGTCGGCGAACACCACCGCGTCGGGGCGGACCTCAGTCACGACGTCGTCCTCGAGCACGACCACCCGGTGCTTGGCCAGCCACTTGGCGATCGACCGGCGGCCGGGCTCCGACAGCGACGGCGCAAGCTGTCCGCCGCAGACCAGCGTCACGGCGCGGCCCTGCTCGGCCATCTCGGAGGCCACCTCGATGCCGGTGAGCCCGGCGCCGACGACGGTGATCGGGGCGTCGGGATGCAGCTCGTCGACTGCTGCGCGCAGCCGCTGCGCGAATTCCAATTCGGCTATGGGGTAGGCGAATTCGGCCGCACCCGGTACAGAGGCAGGAACCGCGCCGGTGCTGCCGACCGCATAGATGACGTAGTCGTAGTCGAGCGGATGCCCGACCCCAAGGTGCACCTTGCGTGCAGCGGTGTCGATGCGCTCGGCGCTGTCGACGACAAGGTCGATGCCCTTGCCGAGCAGCGTGCCGTAGTCGAC
>JAVXWV010000542.1:0-9965 GCA_032230775.1 Mycobacterium sp.
AGGCTCGGGCAGGACGCCCGCGCCACCGACGATGAATGGCAACGGCTCATCCAGCAGCGCAACGAGCTGGAGACCGGCCGCACCCAAACCGTCGAGGAACTCACCGAACTCGAGCAGCGGCTGCACAACGCCCAACAGGGGCCGACGTTCGAAGCAGAGCCTGTCAACCGGCAAGAGACCATGGCCGCCGCCGAGGTCGCGCGCTCTGCCGAAGTGGAGGCTCGCCTTACTGTGCGCACCGCCGAAGAACGCGCGAATGCGGTTCGCGGACGGGCAGATTCGCTGCGCAGGGCCGCGGCGGCGGAGCGTGAGGCCCGGCTGCGTGCACAGCGCGCTCGCGAGGCACGCGAACATGCCGCGGCGGTCGCTGCCGCGGTGGCCGAGTCCGGACGCCTTGTCGCGCAGCGGCTGAGCGCGGCGGTCGCCGTCGCATCCCGCGCTCGCGACGATGTCGCGGCCGAACGTCAGCACCGGGCAGGCGCGCTGACGAAGGCGCGTGAAGAGGTCAACGAACTGTCCGCCAAGATCGCCTCACTGACCGATGCGCTGCACCGCGACGAGGTCGCCAAAGCCCAAGCGGCGCTGCGTATTGAGCAGCTCGAGCAGCACGCGCTCGAGCAGTTCGGGATGGCGGCCGACGACCTGATCGCCGAATACGGGCCCGACGTCGCGCTCCCGCCGTCGGAGCTGGAGATGGCCGAGTACGAACAGGCGCGTGAACGCGGCGAGCAGGTCACCGCGCCCGCGCCGATGCCGTTCGATCGGTCCACCCAGGAACGCCGCGCCAAGAAGGCCGAGCGCGAACTCAACGAACTGGGTCGCGTCAATCCGCTTGCGCTGGAAGAGTTCGCGGCCCTCGAGGAGCGCTACAACTTCCTGTCCACACAGCTCGAAGACGTCAAGGCGGCCCGCAAGGACCTGCTCGATGTCATCGCCGACGTCGACGACCGAATCCTGCAGGTTTTCGCCGAGGCCTACGCCGACGTGGAACGCGAATTCCGCGACGTGTTCTCGGCGTTGTTCCCCGGCGGCGAGGGCAGGCTGCTGCTGACCGATCCCGACGACATGCTGACCACCGGCATCGAGGTCGAGGCCCGTCCGCCCGGCAAGAAGATCAAGCGGCTGTCGCTGCTGTCCGGTGGTGAGAAGTCACTGACTGCGGTGGCCATGCTGGTGGCGATCTTCCGGGCGCGGCCGTCGCCGTTCTACGTGATGGACGAGGTGGAGGCCGCGCTCGACGATGTGAACCTGCGCCGGCTGCTTGGGCTGTTCGAGCAGCTGCGCAGCCAGTCGCAGCTCATCGTGATCACGCACCAGAAGCCGACGATGGAGGTCGCCGACGCGCTCTACGGCGTCACCATGCGCGACGACGGCATCACCGCGGTGATCAGCCAGCGCATGCGCGGCCAGGAGTTGGTCGGCGCCCCCGCCTAACTTGCGATTCGTGTGCGTTCGAGAGCGGTGGGCGCTCCTGAACGCACACAAGTCACAACGTGGTGACGCCGCGGCGGCGCAGCGCGGCCAAGTTGGCGGCGCCGCAGCCGTGTAGGCATATCAATAGCTCGTCGATGAACCGCTGCAGCCAATCCACCACGGCGGCAGGCGATTCGATGGCAGGCGCCAGCAACGGCCGCGCCACGGCCACCGCGTCGGCGCCCATCGCCAACGCCTTGGCGGCGTCCATGCCTGTCCGAATGCCGCCCGACGCGACGATCGACACGTCGGGCAGCGTGTGCCGCACCTCCAGCAGTGCCTCCGCGGTCGGGATGCCCCACTCGGCCAGCGCCGGGTAGCGGATCTCGCCATACCGCACGTACTGCTCGACGCGCGCCCACGACGTGCCGCCGGCGCCCGCGACGTCGACGGCCGCGATCGGGCAATCCACCAACTCCGCGGCGGCGGCCGCACCGATGCCGTGGCCGACCTCTTTCAATATCACCGGGTAGTCGATCGACCTCGCGATGTCGCGCAACCGCGCGACGGAGCCGGAGAAGTCGGTGTCGCCCTCGTGCTGCATCGCCTCCTGCAGCGGATTGGTATGCACCGCAAGGGCATTGGCTCCGACATGGTCAAGCGCCTTGACCAGATCGGGCACCATGAGCTCGTCGAGTTGCGCCAGCCCGATGTTGCCGATCAGCAGGACGTCGGGTGCCACGTCGCGGACGCTGAACGAGGTCGATGCCGAGTCGTTGTCGAGCATGATGCGCTGTGATCCGAGCATCATGCCGATGCCCAGCTGCTGGGCGGCGACGGCCAGATTTCGGTTGATGGTTCCCGACAGCTCGGCGCCCCCGGTCATCGAGCCGATCAGCACCGGCGCGCGCAATCGCGCGCCAAGGAAATCGGTGGCCAGATCGACATTGCCCAGATTGGTCTGGGTGAGCGCGTTGTACGGCAACCGGTAGCGCTCCAGCCCGGTGGTGACCGTCTGATAGTCGACCGCCTCGGACAGGCACACGTCGATGTGGCGCCGCTTGCGGGTCTCCATGCCACCGGGGTCGAGTGTCACCGGCTATCCACCCTGAGACAATGGCATGGTGTCAGAAGGTCTGTGGGTCGCAATTGCGGTCATTGCCGTTCTCGTCGTGGTTGCGCTGGTTGTCGGGCTGGCGCGGTACCGGCGTCGACGGATCAGCCTGTCGTCTGCTGACACTGCCACTCCCGTCGACCGCTCCGGTGGATATACCGCTTCCTCGGGGATCACGTTCACCAAATCGGGACCCGCTGAGCCGGTCGAGCGCATCGATACCAGCGGGCTACCCGCCGTCGGCGATGATGCCACCATCCCGCGCGACGCGCCGAAACGCTCGATCGCAGACGTTCAGCTGCCCGAACCGCCGCTCGAGCAGCCCGCCCCGATTCTCGATATTAAGGAAGCGCCTGCTGCGCCTGATGTCGGCGCCATAGCGCCGACCGAAGGCCGGCTGGATCGCCTGCGCGGGCGGCTCGCGAAATCGCAGAACACCCTTGGCCGCAGCATGCTGGGCCTGCTGGGCGGCGGCGACCTCGATGAGGATTCCTGGGAAGCCGTCGAGGACACGCTGCTGATCGCCGACCTCGGCCCCGTCGTCACCGAATCGGTGGTCACCGCGCTGCGGTCGCGGATGGCCGGCAGCAATGTGCGCACCGAGACAGACGCCCGCGCGGTGCTGCGCGAGGTTCTGATCTCCGAGCTGCACCCGGAGCTGGACCGCTCGATCAAGGCACTTCCGCACGACAACAAGCCGTCTGTGCTGCTGGTCGTCGGCGTCAACGGCACCGGTAAGACGACGACGGTCGGCAAGCTGGCCCGCGTCCTGGTCGCCGACGGCCGCCGTGTCGTGCTCGGCGCTGCCGACACCTTCCGCGCCGCAGCGGCCCACCAGCTGGAAACCTGGGCCTCGCGGGTGGGCGCGCAGGTCGTATGTGGGGCAGAAGGCGCCGATCCGGCATCGGTGGCCTTCGACGCCGTTGACAAGGGCATCGAGACCGGCGCCGACGTCGTCGTCATCGACACGGCAGGGCGGCTGCACACCAAGACCGGTCTGATGGACGAACTCGGCAAGGTCAAACGAGTGGTGAGCCGGCGCGCAGAAGTCGATGAGGTGCTGCTGGTGCTCGATGCCACAATCGGGCAGAACAGCCTGCCTCAGGCGCGGGTGTTTGCTGAAGTCGTCGACATCACCGGCGTTGTACTGACCAAACTGGACGGCACGGCAAAGGGCGGAATCGTCTTCCGCGTGCAGCAGGAGTTGGGTGTTCCGGTCAAGCTCGTCGGTCTTGGTGAAGGCCCCGACGATCTCGCTCCTTTCGAGCCCGCGGCGTTCGTCGATGCGCTGCTCGGGTAACAAACAGCTGTCGAGAAACACGTGATGTAACACCACCGCAACGTCGGCGGCCCATCCGTTCACACGAGCGAAACACCGCAGCGTCGTATATGAAACAACCACTCAGCATTGTCTTGGACCAGGTTACGGTCGCGCCCCGTGCGGCCGGACCATGGGCCAAAGGAGGAAATGGCGAGTGGATGGCTTTCCGATAATGGGTATCCCCGACACCGGGGATACGGCTTGGATGCTGGCAAGCTCCGCGCTGGTGTTGCTGATGACGCCAGGACTGGCGTTCTTCTACGGCGGCATGGTTCGCGCCAAGGGCGTGCTCAACATGCTGATGATGAGCATCAGCGCCATGGGCGTCGTGACGGTGTTGTGGGTGCTGTACGGCTACTCGCTGTCCTTCGGCAACGACAAGTTCGACTTCATCGGCGACCCGTCGCAGTACTGGGGGCTCAAGGGTCTGATCGGGGGTAACGCGAAAGCCGCGGTCGCCGCGGATCCGAGCACGGGGACTGCCGCCGTCGATGCGGTGAATCTCCCGCTGGCAGGCACGATCCCGCAGCTCGTGTTCGTGATGTTCCAGTTGATGTTCGCGATCATCACGGTCGCCCTGGTCTCGGGTGCGGTCGCCGACCGGCTGAAGTTCGGCTCGTGGCTGGTCTTCGCGGGCCTGTGGGCGACGTTCGTCTATTTCCCCGTTGCGCACTGGGTGTTCGCGTTCGACGGCTTCACCGGCGAGCACGGCGGCTGGATCGCCAACAAGCTCAAGGCAATCGACTTCGCGGGTGGTACGGCGGTGCACATAAACTCGGGTGCCGCCGGGCTGGCGTTGGCCATCGTTCTCGGCAAGCGCAAGGGCTGGCCGGGGACTCCGATGCGACCGCACAACCTGCCGTTCGTGATGCTCGGTGCCGGGCTGCTGTGGTTCGGTTGGTACGGCTTCAACGCCGGATCGGCCCTCAGCTCCGGGGGCGTCGCGGCATCCACGTTCGTGACCACGACCGTGGCCACCGCTACTGCCATGCTGGCCTGGTTGCTCGTTGAGAAGATCCGCGACGGGCACCCCACCTCGCTGGGTGCCGCATCGGGCATCGTGGCAGGCCTGGTCGCGATCACGCCGTCCTGTTCGTCGGTCAACGTCCTCGGCGCACTGGTGGTCGGCTTCTTGGGTGGAGCGATTTGCGCGCTGGCCGTGGGGCTGAAGTTCAAGTTCGGCTTCGACGATGCCCTCGACGTGGTCGGTGTGCACATGGTCGGTGGTCTCACGGGCACGTTGCTGATCGGTTTCCTGGCGGCTCCCGAGGCGCCGGCTGCCGTGAAGGGATTGTTCTACGGCGGTGGATTCGATCAGCTGTGGCGCCAGGCAGTCGGTGCGTTCGCGGTTCTCGCGTACTCGTTCATCGTTACGACTATCTTGGCGTTGATCCTGAAGTTCACCATAGGCCTGCGCCTCGGTGAAGAGGACGAGGCCGGCGGCATTGACGAGGCCGAACACGCCGAGACTGGATACGATTTCGTGCCAGTTGGGGGTACATCGGTGCTCGCCCGTCACGGCGCGGAGGAATGAGGAATATGAAACTGATTACTGCGATCGTCAAGCCGTTCACGCTCGAAGACGTCAAGACCGGCCTCGAACAGGCGGGCATTCTCGGAATGACCGTCAGCGAGGTCCAGGGATACGGGCGCCAGAAGGGTCACACCGAGGTCTACCGAGGCGCCGAGTACTCCGTCGACTTCGTGCCGAAGGTGCGGGTGGAGGTCGTGGTCGATGACGCGGCCGTCGACAAGGTGGTGGACGTCATCGTTCAGGCCGCGCGTACCGGCAAGATCGGTGACGGCAAGGTGTGGGTCAGCCCGGTCGAGACCGTGGTCCGGGTCCGCACCGGGGAGCGGGGGTCCGACGCCCTTTGAGCCCGCATCTGAAATGAGACCTCGTCTCCCGGCCGTGCACCGTGAGCGTTAATAGGTAAGGCCGGGGAGGACTCGAAATGACGGAGCAGACACCAGATCCCGCCGCCGGCGCCTCTCGATGGGAGGCCCCGGCGGCGGGCTCGTCACGCCCGGCGACCGATCTCGCCACCGCATCCGAAAACCTGCTCGGGGGCGGCGCACGCCAACTGGACTCGGCAGGGCTACGTCACGCGCTGCTGGATTTGCACGATTTCTGGCTCACCACAAAGGCGACGGAGATCGGAATCACCGCCACCAGTGGCTTCGCGATCGTCGCCACCGGGGGGCTGGGCCGCGGAGAGCTGCTGCCGTACTCGGACCTCGATTTGATGCTGTTGCACGACAACATGCCTCGCGACATCGTCGGTCAAGTCGCCGAGTTGCTTTGGTATCCGTTGTGGGACGCGAATATTCGCATCGACCACAGCGTGCGCACCGTGCCCGAAGCGTTGAAGGTCGCAGGCGAGGACATCTCCGCGGGTTTGGCCATGCTCGAGGTGCGGCACATTGCGGGCGACTCCGACCTGTCGTCACTGCTGATCGGAGGGGCCCGTCGGCAGTGGCGTACCGGAATCGCTTCGCGTTTCGACGAACTCGTCGCGCACACCGAGTCGCGGTGGCAGCGTAGCGGTCAGATCGCCCACCGCGCTGAGCCCGATCTGAAGTGCGGCCGCGGCGGCCTGCGCGACGTGCAACTGCTCAACGCGTTGGCCATCGCGCAGCTTGCCGACGTCTATCCAAGCCGCTCCCTGGCCTCGCCGACCGGCACGCTGGGTGAGGCGCATCTGGCGCTGCTCAACGTGCGCACCGAACTGCACCGGGTGGCGGGCCGAGGCCGGGAACTGCTGCTGGCCCAGCACGCCGACGAGATTGGCGCTGCGCTGCACATCGGTGACCGATTCGACTTGGCGCGCACGCTTTCTGACGCCGCGCGCACGGTCAGCTACTACGTCGACGCCGGGGTGCGCACCGCGGCCAACGCGCTGCCGCGCCGCGGATTGGCCGCGTTCAGGCGCCCTATGCGCCGTCCCCTGGACGAGGGTGTCCTCGAGTTCGCCGGCGAGGTGATCCTGGCCCGCGATGCTCGCCCGGACCGCGATCCCGGCCTGATCCTGCGGGTGGCCGCGGCCTCGGCCACCACCGGGTTGCCGATCGCCGCGTCAACCCTTGCCCGACTCACCGAGACCGCGCCGGAGCTACGCACGCCGTGGCCGCGCCAGGCACTCAAGGACCTGTTGGTGATGCTGGCCGCAGGCGCGCCTGCGGTGGCCACCATCGAGGCGCTCGACCGCACCGGACTGTGGGGACGGCTGTTCCCGGAGTGGGGTGCGGTGCGCGACCTACCTCCCCGCGATGTGGTGCATATCTGGACCGTCGACCGCCACCTTGTCGAAACTGTCTCGCGGGCAAGCGCATTCACCACCCGGGTATCCCGGCCGGACCTTCTGATGCTCGGTGCGCTGTGCCATGACATCGGCAAGGGCCGCGGCGGGGACCACAGCGTCATCGGGGCCGAGTTGGCGACCCAGATCGGCACCAGGCTTGGTCTGTGGCCGTCCGATGTCGAGCTGCTGTCGAAGGTGGTGCGCCATCACCTGTTGCTGCCGCACACCGCGACTCGACGCGACCTACAGGACCCGAAGACGATCGCGGCGGTGGCCGATGCGCTCGACGGCGACGCTGTGCTGCTGGAGCTGCTGCAGGTGCTGGCCGAGGCGGATTCGCTTGCAACAGGTCCCGGCGTGTGGGGCGACTGGAAGGCGTCGCTGATCGGTGACCTGGTTCGGCGCTGCCGGTTGGTGATGGCGGGCGAGCCGCTTCCGAAACCCGATCCGATTGACCCACGCTATCTTTCGTTGGCCTCCGACGTCGGTGTACACGTCGAGATGACGCCGGGCGACGGTCAGCACATCTACAACGTGACGATGATCGCGCCTGACCGTAGGGGCCTGCTGTCCAAGGCCGCCGGTGTGCTTGCGCTCAATTCGCTGCGCGTGCACTCGGCGTCGGTGAACGGTCATGAGGGTTCGGCCATCAACACTTTCGTGGTGTCACCGCATTTCGGGTCACCGCCTGCCGCCGAGCTGCTTCGCCAGCAGTTCATCCTCGCGCTCGATGGCGAGCTCGATGTGCTGGCCTCGCTGGACAAACGCGACCTCGATGCGGCACAGCACGGCACCACCCGCGCCGGCGAGATACCGGATGCGGTGCCGATCAACCACGCCACGGCACCGCCGCGGATCCTGTGGTCCGAGGGGCCCGAGCCGGGTGAACTCGTCGTGCAGATCCGATCGACCGATCGCACCGGCCTGTTGGCGAGGCTGACGGCGGTGTTCGAACGCGACAGCCTGGACATCGCCTGGGCGAAGGTCACGACGCTGGGTTCGTCGGTCGTCGACGTGTTCGGCATCACCGCCGTCGGAGACGGCGATTCCGCCGGAGCCGTCGGAGACGGCGATTCGGGCGGCGCGCCAGCCCTTGCGTCGATACGCGACGAGCTCGAGCACGACCTCTACGCTGTGCTCCCCGCGCCCGCACCCGCAAAGCCGGTTTCGGAAGCCAGCTAGGCTGAACGGCGTGTTTGAATCGCTGTCCGACCGGTTGACCGGTGCCCTGCAGGGGCTTCGTGGCAAGGGCCGGCTGACCGACGCCGACGTCGACGCGACCACTCGCGAGATCAGGCTGGCGCTGCTGGAAGCCGACGTCTCGCTGCCCGTGGTGCGTGCATTCGTCGCCCGCATCAAAGACCGCGCCAAGGGCGCCGAGGTCTCCGGTGCGCTCAATCCGGCTCAGCAGGTCGTCAAGATCGTCAACGAGGAATTGATCCATATTCTCGGCGGCGAGACCCGCAAGCTGGCGTTCGCCAAGACGCCGCCGACCGTGATCATGCTCGCCGGTCTGCAAGGCTCCGGTAAGACCACGCTGGCGGGCAAGCTTGCGAAATGGCTTAAAGATCAAGGCAATACGCCACTGCTGGTGGCGTGCGACCTGCAGCGGCCTGGTGCCGTCAACCAGCTGCAGATCGTGGGCGAGCGCGCGGGCGTGCAGGTGTTCGCACCGCACCCGGGGGTGTCGACCGCAGGGTCCGAGCAGGCCGGTCATGGTGACCCGGTCGCCGTCGCGGCCGCCGGCCTCGCCGAGGCCAAGGCCAAGCACTTCGACGTCGTCATCGTCGATACCGCGGGCCGCCTCGGCATCGACGACGAACTGATGGGCCAGGCCGCGGCCATCCGCGCCGCCGTAGACCCCGACGAAGTGATCTTCGTGCTCGACGCGATGATCGGCCAGGACGCCGTCACCACGGCCGAGGCGTTCCGCGAGGGCGTCGGCTTCACGGGTGTCGTGCTGACCAAGCTGGACGGCGACGCTCGCGGCGGCGCTGCGCTGTCCGTGCGCGAGGTCACCGGTGTCCCGATCCTGTTCGCGTCGAGCGGCGAGAAGCTCGAAGACTTCGACGTCTTCCATCCCGACCGGATGGCCAGCCGCATCCTGGGCATGGGCGACGTCCTGTCCCTGATCGAGCAGGCCGAGCAGGTCTTCGACGCCGATCAGGCCGAAGCCGCCGCCGCCAAGATCGGCTCGGGTGAGCTCACGCTGGAGGACTTCCTCGAGCAGATGCTGGCCATCCGCAAGATGGGCCCGATCGGCAATCTGCTCGGCATGCTGCCCGGCGCAGGCCAGATGAAGGACGCGCTGGCAGCGGTCGACGACAGCCAACTCGACCGCGTGCAAGCGATCATCCGAGGCATGACGCCTGCCGAGCGGGCCGACCCGAAGATCATCAACGCGTCGCGTCGGCTGCGGATCGCCGACGGTTCGGGCGTCGCGGTTTCTGAGGTCAATCAGCTCGTCGACCGGTTCTTCGAGGCCCGAAAGATGATGTCGCAGATGGCCGGTCAGATGGGAATGCCGTTCGGCCGCAAGGGTTCTTCCCGCAAGGCCGCGAAGAACAAGAAGAAAGGGAAGAAGGGCGGACGCGGCCCCACGCCGCCGAAGGCGCGGATGCCATTTGGGCCAGGGGAAAATCCAGCCATGCCTGCCGGCTTCCCTGATCTGTCGAACATGCCCAAGGGTCTGGACGAGTTGCCGCCCGGCCTGGCCGACATCGACCTGTCGAAGCTGAAGTTCCCCGGACAGAAGTGAAACAGGGTGCGGCACCCGACTCTTCATGTCCGCGGCCTTGGGCTCCCCGATGGCGAG
>JAVXWV010000611.1:0-2645 GCA_032230775.1 Mycobacterium sp.
TATTCGCTGGTGTAGACGTGTCCAACGACGATCACCGGGTCGCCCTTGCGCAAAGCCGCACCGACGCCGGTGACCAGCCTGCCCCAGCAGTTGACGGTGACGAACAACGAGTTGCCAGCCTCCCAGGTGCCGTCGGCCGTCCGGCGGCGTGAGTTGCTTGCAACCCGGAACTTGATGACCTCCTGGTCACCCACCCTGCGACCGTGTGGGTCGTTGACGATGTTGCCGACGACGGTGATGGACGTCTCAAACATTGCTAATTCCTCTCATTTCATCTGACTGCGACGCGCGTCGCACCGCCATTGACCGCGACGGCGCAGACATCGCGGCCCGGCGGCCCGTGCAAACCCGCCGCGCCTGTGGATGAACTCAGCACGGGGGATAGTTGGCCCTTAGGTTGATCGGCATGACCGTGTGGATCACTCGCAGGCCCGACTCAGAGGTGGCGGCAGAACTGGAGGCAAGTCAGGGTCCGCTGGCCGGTGTCCGGCTCGCTGTGAAGGACAACGTCGATGCGGCCGGACTGCCCACCACCGCGGCCTGTCCGGAGTTCGCCTACACGCCCGACCGAGACGCCGGCGTAGTGGCGGCGTTGCGAGCGGCGGGCGCCGTCGTGGTCGGCAAGACCAACCTCGACCAGTTCGCGACCGGCCTCGTCGGCACCCGCTCGCCGTACGGTGCAGTGCCCGACAGCCGCAGGCCCGAATTCATCAGCGGCGGGTCCAGTTCGGGATCGGCGGTTGCGGTGGCCGCCGGCGAAGCCGACATCGCGATCGGCACCGACACCGCAGGCTCGGGACGCGTGCCTGCGGGCCTGCAGGGCATCGTCGGAATCAAGCCCACGCTCGGGGTGATCAGTACCGACGGCGTCGTGCCTGCGTGCGAATCCTACGACTGTGTAACGATTTTCGCAAAAAACCTGAACCGGGCGAATCGTGCGATGGCTGTGATGGCTGCAGGCGCAGGTGATCGCCAGTGGCCCTGCGACGTTCGGCTCGCGGCGCCGCCCAGTCCCGTCGTCGCGGTTCCCGATGAGCTGCCCGGACTGGATAGCGAGTGGCACGCCGCGTTCAACATCGCTGTCGGCCGGCTGGCCGACACGGGCGTACGCATCGTCACCGTCGACATTGCGCCCTTCCTGGCCGCGGGAAAGCTGCTCTACGACGGCGGGTTGGTCAGCGAACGATACGCCGCCGTAGGCGAATTCATCGATGCGCACCCTGACGCCGCGATCGATCCGACGGTGCGGCGCATCATCACCGCGGCGTGCGATATCCCCGCTTATCGGCTGGTGCGCGACCGCCGTGAGGTCGACCGGCTGCGTACCGTCGCGATGGCGGCTCTCGACGGCGTCGACGCGATGGTGGTACCCACCGCTCCGACACATCCGCGCATCGACGAGGTGGCCGCCGACCCCGTCGGCGTCAACTCCCGCATGGGCACCTACACCAACTTCTGCAACCTGTTCGATCTGTGCGCGGTGGCTGTGCCTGCGGGCACGGCAGGGCAGGCGCAGTTTGGGATTACCGTGCTGGCGCGTGCATTCGATGATGCGGTCGCCGTGGATATCGCCGCGCTGGCGTCGGGAGACGAAGCGCCCGTGGATGTTTGGCCGCTGGCGGTGGTGTATTCCGTCGAGCTGGTGGTGTTCGGCGCACACCTCCGCGGCGGACCGCTGGCTCATCAGCTGACCGATCAGGGCGCCCGCTGGGCAGGCGAGGTGACGACCGCACCGCGCTACCGGATGTCGGTGCTGCCGACCGTCCCGGCCAAGCCGGCCATCACCCGGGTAGCCGACGGGGAGCCGGGCAGCGCGCTGAGCGGACACCGGTGGCTGCTGTCCCCCGCGGCGCTCGGCCGGTTTCTGGCAGCATTGCCCGCGCCGATGCAGCTCGGCAAGGTCGAATTCGACGACGGCACATGGCGAACCGCGTTCGGCTGCGACGCGTCAGCGGCCACCGGCGCGGACATCAGCGGGTACGGCAGCTGGCCCGCGGCGATCGCGGCCGGTGCGGTCGGCTAGTTACGCCACGCTCGCATCGTTGCGCGCTTCGATGGCCTTGATGCTGTGCACGAACGCCTTCCGCAAGACGCCCTTGCCAACGGTCCCGAGCACGCCCGTGAGCACCCGTCCCCTGAAGTTCTTGCCCTCGCGAACGATCACGACGTCTACGTCGGTCGTTCCGTTAGGCTGCGGCGTCAAGGTGTAGGTGTAGCCGGACGCGCCGCCAAACACATTCGAGTCGGTCGTCTTGATCCTGACGCTGTTGGCATCGGACCAGTTGTAGTACAGCCGCTCCCAGGTTCCGCCCCCGCCCTCGGTGACGTCGGCGTCGTGGGTGCCAAGGCGATGCACCTTCAGAGATGCATCGGCACTGTTCGTGAACACCTTCGAGCGGCCCGGCCCGAAGTCGGTAAGCCCTGCGACGAACTGTTCGGGTGTCGAGGTGGTCGTCTGATGGAAATGGATCGTGGACATTGAGTCCTCCTTGCTCGGGGTGACCTGATTTACGACCCCAGCAGCGCACCGCACGCGTCGCGAATTCCTAATCAACCGTCATCAGGGAAGCCCCGTTGAGCCTGGTACTGAGAGGGACAGGCTCGTCAATGAGGTTCGGCGTGCTGAGACGCGCTCACGGCGCCTC
>JAVXWV010000620.1:0-2556 GCA_032230775.1 Mycobacterium sp.
TACTGCGGTTGGCCGACGGATGGGATGATTCGGCTCGCCGTCTGACGGCGCATGTCGACTCCGTCATGCGGGAAGTCCACCGCAGCAACGAGTTCTGGGCAGGCGCCGCGGCCGACGAGGCGCGGGAGACCGCGGGAAGCATTGCCGCCGCCTGCGACGACGTCGCACGGTGGCTTGTCATCGCGTCGGTCGCCGCACGCGATGGCGCCGATCAGATCGCCGCCGCTCTCACGGCGGTACGGACGCGGCTCGCCGAGGCCCGCGACGGCGGATTCGACGTCTCCGATGACGCGATGGTGTCGATTCGCGCCGGTCCCTCGGGGCTGCTCGTCGCGCTGTCCGGCGGCGACCCCGTCATCGCGCACGACATGCTGACCATGCGGGCCGACGAGCTATCCAAGCGGATCATGGACGCGCTGGACCGACTCGGCGCCGCAGATGCTGACGCGGCCGCCGACATCTCCGAAGCGTTCGCGCCAAGGCCGATCCCCCACGCCGCCGCGACGGTGCCCGCCGGCGCGTGGCCCGTTCAGGCGTCCGACGTGGTGGCGGGATGGCCGGCGATGAGCCAGGACCGCATCAGCGAACAGGTCGCCGCCATGACCCCAGCGCAGCGCCAACGCCTGATCGCCGAATTCCCGCGGCAGGTCGGCAACACCGACGGGGTGCCCTGGGACATGCGCGTCACCGCCAACCGCGTCAACATCGCGCAGGCGATCGTCGATACGAAGGATCCTGGACGCGTCGCGCTCTATCGCAGCCTGCTCGGCGAGGTGGACGACCCGACACGCAGCGGTCAGCGCGTCGACCGCCAAATCCTCGCCTTCGACCCCGGCCGGGCCTCCTTGGTCGAACTCAACGGCAACTTGTCGACCGCAAAGAGCCTCGCTGTGCTGGTCCCGGGCCTGAACACCACGCTCGAGGGCTCGACGGCCAACACTGCGACCGCGCGCCGATTCGTCTCGGCCACCCGCGGCGACGTCGCGACCATCACCTATCTGGGCGGTCGATTCCCCCAGGGCCGCAACGTCGCGGCGGCGCTCGTCGACGCAGCCAACCCTCGGTATGCACTGGACATGGCGCCGCGGCTGGTCGCGTTCAGCGAGGACGTCGACCGCACCGTCGACGCGACAGGACGGCCCATCCCCGTCACTTACATCGGCCATTCCTACGGCGGGTCGATCGTGGGCACCGCCGAAGCGCTCGGCCTGACCGCGGACCGGACGCTGTACGTGGCCGCCGCGGGCGCTGGCGTCGGTGTGGACGACCCCGGCGACTGGCACAACCGCAACCCGGATGTGCTGCGATTTTCCATGACCGCGCCGGGAGACTTCATCGAGGCGGTGCAGGGCATCCCCGGTGGGCCACACGGGGCCGACCCCGACGAGATGAACGGTGTAATCCGTTTAGCCACAGGTAATTACGACGACGGTCGGTTGCTAGCGGGCCCACTGGCGCACAGCGACATTATCAACTGGCCGTCGGACGCGTGGCGCAACATCCTGGCAGTCATCACCGGTGATTACGAAACCTTGCACCAATCCGGCTGAGATGTGGCCAGAATGGCCCAATGTGGTCACGCAGCGCGCCCGTTGACGGGTTTCGGTTGGCCTTCGACCGCTTCGGGACGCGGGGCGCGCCCGCGGTCGTGTTGCTGCACGGATGGCCCGGCAACCGGCACGACTTTCGCCAGGTCGTCTCGATACTCGGCGGGGTCGCTGACATCGTCGTCCCCGATTTGCGCGGTTTCGGCGGCTCGGACAAACACGAGGTGGCGGTGCGCCATTTCTACAGCGCCACCGCGCAAGCGAGCAGCGTCGTCGGGCTGATCAAGGAGTTGGGGCTGACCGGCGTCGTGATCGCCGGCTACGACGTCGGCAGCCGCGTCGCGCAGAGTGTCGCCCGGATGCATCCCGATTTGGTGCAGGCCCTTGTGCTCTCTCCCCCGCTGCCAGGAGCCGGCGATCGCGTGCTCACCGCGCAGGCACAGAGCGAGTTCTGGTATCAGGCCTTCCACCAGCTTCCGCTCGCCGGCCAACTGATCGACGGCAATCCCGATGCCGTCCGGGAGTACCTGCGGCACTTCTGGACCCATTGGTCGGGCCCGAATTTCACCGTTTCCGACGATGATCTGGACCGATTGGTAGCCGACTACGCGCTCCCTGGCGCCTTTATCGCATCGATCGCGTGGTACCGCGCCGGCGCCGGGATGATCGCCCAGTCGCTGACTGAGTTGCCGCCCGACCGGGCCATCAAGATCCACGCTCCGACGGATGTGCTGTGGCCGCAGCATGATCCGCTGTTCCCGTGCGACTGGGCCGACGGGCTGGAGCATTACTTCATCGACGCGCATCTGCACATCGCTGACGGTAGTGGGCACTTCACGCCGCTGGAGTGCCCTGACCAATTCGCGGAGCTTGTCCTCATCCGCGCTCGACCCAGCCGGGGCGCCGTCTGAGCTGCGGTTATGCCAAAAGTTCTGGTCGGCGCGGGCGCGGTCGCGGCAATCGCGTTCGGTCCGATCGCGGTCGCGAGTGCCGAGTGGGACATCGGAGT
>JAVXWV010000650.1:0-7489 GCA_032230775.1 Mycobacterium sp.
TCTCCATGCAGCGGATCTGCTCGATGCTCTGGCATGTGCCTGCCAGCGCGAGCGGAAGCAGGTCGTTGGCGAAGCCGGGGTCGATGCCGTTGACGAACAGGCTGGCATTGCCCGCCTTTGCGGCGTCTTCGATCGGCGTGACGAGCTCTTCTGGAAGGGTCTGCCACGGGTATTGGAGGAAGACGGCGCTGCTGCCGACGACGTTGACGCCCGCCGCGAGGATGCGCCGATAGTCCTCCAGTGCGTCGGGCAGCCGGTTGTCGGCCATCGCGGTGTAGACCGCGCACTGGGGGTTGGTAGCCAGCACCTCGTCGAAGTCGTTGGTCGCCTTGATGCCCGTCGAATCGTCAAGTCCCACAAGCTCTGCGGCGTCCTTGCCTGCCTTGGATTCGCTCGACACCCAGACGCCGGTGAGCTCGAACCGTGGATCGGTGATCAGTTGGGTCAGCGCGTGGCGTCCGACATTGCCCGTGCCGATTGCGGCGACTTTGATGGCCATGGCTAGCTCCTCACAGGTCCGGGATGGGCAGGTCGAGGTTGGGGAAGGTGAGGCCGCCGTCGACCTCGAGCGTCTTACCGGTCAGGAAGCTGCCTGCGGGGGATGCGAGATAGACGGCGGCAGCGGCGATGTCCTCCGGATCGCCGAGCCGACGCATCGGTGTCACCTTTTCCATCGGAGTGCGCAGCTCGTCGTTGGAGGCGACGATGTCGAGCGCGGAGGTCAGGATCGAGCCCGGCGCGATCGCGTTGACCCGGATGCGCGGGCACAGATCGAGTGCGGCCAACCGGGTGTAGTGCGCCAGTGCGGCCTTAGCGGTGCCGTACGCGGCGAATCCTCGGCCTGCGAGCCGTCCCATCGTCGAGGTGATGTTGATGATGCTGCCGCCGCCGGAGTGCTCGAGCATCAGCGGAACCGCGGCCGTGGTGAGCGCGTGTGCGGTGGTGACGTTGAACGTGAACGCGTCGCGCAGGTCCTTGGTCGAGGTGGTCAACAAGGTGTTCGGCATGGTGCCGCCGACGTTGTTCACGACGATGTCTAGTTTGCCGAAGGCCTCGACGGCCTTGGCCGCCAGTGCGGCGGTGTCCTCGGGGTGCGCGAGGTCGGCGACGACGATCTCGGCCCGCCGTCCTGTGGCCCTGATCTGCTCGGCCACTTCCTCGAGTTGGGACTGCGTCCGGGACGCAATCAACACGTCTGCACCGGCTTCCGCGAATGCGAGCGCCATCGCAGCGCCCAGCCCGCGGCCGGCTCCTGTCACCACCGCGACCTGGTCGTCCAGTCGAAACCTGTCAAGAATCACGTGCGTATTCCTTCCTTCGCCGGGCGAACCGTAGCAGGGGTCGGCCCCGCACGTGACGTGTTTTTGAAACACGTTCTAGTTTTCTCAGGAAGGCGGCATGTGCCTCTCTGGACGCGTCAACAATTGATGACGGCCGCGAATGTGACGGTGCCGCACTGACTGTCTTTTCAAGAATGCTCCAAGGGGTCCACCGCACCCTTTGGACTATGAACCGGAAATTGCGATCCACCAGTCTGAGGCGACGAATCGTGCGGTCAGCGACGACTGCGTTGGCGTTAGGTGGTCTGGCTGTGAGCGGTCTCGGCCTCACCGCGGGTACCGCCGAGGCCCAACGCGGTCCCATGCCGCTCGGAGCGTGGCCCGGCTGTCCCGACGACCACCCAGAGGGACCATGTCACTGGTGCCCAGGGGACCCTCCGGTTCAGACCGGGAACCACATCACGAACCCAGTAGTTTGGGACAACAGCGTCTGCCACACCTACTGGTACGTCTACTTCGGCCAGGGCAATGTTGCTCAGAATATTTTCGAGGGTGATACGCCGCCGCCGCCTCCTCCGCCCCCGCCGCCGGCCCTCATCAACAGGGATAACTGTCAGCAGATTCTCGGAATCTTCTGCCCCCGTGCATGACCGCGTAGCCATTTCTTAGCTGCTGTCTTCTTGGCGGGCGACACGCGCCTCGCGCTGAAGTGGTTGAGTCGCTCGCAAGAGTCGAACAGTGCATTTGAGGGCGACACAACGACAGCCAATGCTTGCTGAAAGGCAGTTTCAGCACGGCGTCAGCCAACTATAGTTTGCCTCAGCGCCTAGGCGCACCGTGCAATACAAGGCATTCAGGAGGCTGCTCAATGACTATTTCCACCCGTACCACCGCGTCACTGGTGACCGCTCTCGCCGCGGCCACGGTGGGCATCGGAGTGGCCAGCGCCGCCCAGGCCGCCGCCGACGCCGACACCGGCACCCCGACCGCCACTGTCACCGATGGCGGGGGCTCCACCACCCCACCGGGGCTGGCCCGGTTCGGCCCCAGTCCGAACCCAATCCTCGCGTTCGACGGCTTCATCGCCCGGATCAGGCCAGGAAGACAAAAACCGGGCAGAGGACTGCTAGAACCGATTCAGGCGTTTGACCGGTTCTCTGACCGGTTCGGCCTGCAGCCACCCACAGGTGGAGGCGGCTAAGCCCGCGAAGCACTCACACGGGCAGCGCAATACAGAACATGTCGCCGGTGAGCGCACTCAAGTGTTCTTTGGCCAATCGGTAACACCATCGACTCAGCGGCTTTCACCCAGGCCTCGGCTCACGACCTCAAAGGCAGCAAAAACCAGTTACATAGGCGGTAGCGTCATTGGTTGCTGGCTGGTGTGTCGTCGGTGTTTGCCACCCCAAGCGCTCGGCAACGCCCCAGCGGCGATGTGACGGGAGACAACCATGAAGCGCTGCGTCGTCGGAGGATTGGCCGCCCTGCTGATGGCCGCAGAGCTGATCGCCTCAGCGCCACCGGCCAGCGCCGGCTGCCAGTACGGGGGACCTTTTATCAGCAAGTGCGATGGACCCGTCCAGCCTGACGGCACCTGGCAACGTTGCCTGGCAGTTGCCCAATGGATTCCTAGCGGCGCCAGTTCCTACCTGGTGCCCGTCAAGCACTGCGATTTGATGGGTACTGACCAGCACCCTTGGGATCTCACCTTCGCCGACCCACCGACGCACATCGACGACTGAGCCGGAGCCCTTCGTGAAGGCGCCGCCTTTCTGATGGAACTGCTGCTGGCCAAATTCATTGCTCCACTGACGGTTTTCGGGCGCACAATTGGGGTGTAACTCCGAAATCTGGGGAGCCGCGATGAGCGAGCAACGGTACGACTTCTTCGATGAGATCTTCCACCGGTACTTCGGACCCGCGGTCTGCGCGTATCCGCAAATGGGTGGAGCACTGGTCGAGAGACTGCTCAGGCTCACGGACGATGTTCCCGATCGATTGGCCGAGCCCCGGCGCGCCGCGATGGCGTGGTGCAAAGTCGAGACCCCGCACGCCAGGACCGCTTCGGAACTCTTCGTGATCACCCAGCACGGGCTGATGTATGCCGCCAGGTTGAACGAGTCGCGCCGGGCGTTCTATTACTTGGCCACGCCGCCCGGCTTGTTCGATCCGTTCGTCGATCAGATCGACAGCGCCGAACTACGTGACGGCGAGGTTGTCATCGTTGACAGTGGGTTCGGCCGTGACCTTGCATCGGCACATCCGATGGACGCCGCGCTGCGCCGAATACTTGACGAGCACGAGGCGCTACGGGTGGATCTTCCCGCGTAGCTGATTCTTGGCCCTTGTCCCTGTGGGACAAAGTCGCGCCGGAAGTTGGTCGTCCAGCTACGTCGCTGAGCCAGGCCCACCGTCGATAGGTTCACCGCTGACAAAGGCCGATTCGCGTCGCAGAAAGTTGAGTGAACCATCATGGATCTCCTGACGACCTTCATCCCGCCCATCGCGGTCTTCTTGGTCTTCTGCTCTCCACCGCTGTTTCACGGAATCCTTGCCGCAGGTCAAGCCGTCGGCCGGTTGTCGGGCTATGTCCGGGGTGCGGGCGCTGCTCCGGGCTTGGCGGCGTGAACGGGAAGTCGGAACGTTCTTCGACAGTTGGGTGAAATCAGCCGGTGACCATCCCAGCGATGAGATTGATCGCGGTCGCAAGAATGCTCGTTCCGAATAGGTATGACAGCAGACAGTGCCGCAATGCGACGGCGCGAATGGTGGGGTCCGAGACGCTGGTATCTGACACCTGGTAGGTCATGCCCAGGTTGTAGCTGAAGTACAAGAAGTCGCGAAATGCCGGTCGGTAGTTGGGCTTATTGAAGTCGATCCCGCCGGCCGCAGGCGTGTAGTACAGGTACGCATATCGGGCGGCGTACATCAGGTGCAGCCCGGCCCATGCCATGAAGACCCCCGCCAGGGCCGTCGCAGCGGCGGCGGGGTCAGCGTGGGTTCGATTGCGGATCAGCAGCACGACGATGCTCACCAGCGCACCAAACGCCGCGGCAACGACCACCAACTCCTCGACCACCGGATTAAACGCCTCACGGTGCGCATTGTGGTGTGTGGCATCGGCATCCATGGGCCACAACAGGATCCAGCCGGCAATGACGAAGATTGCCCCCGTCATGGAGATCCCGACGAGTACGCCCATCGGCACGTCCTTCAGCGCGCCGATACCCACGCCGATCGCGGCGCCGATGACGACAGACCCCGCCAGTCGGATGACGGCGGACCGCGGAATTGCAGCGCTCATGAGCGCTAATGCACGGCGAGTCCAGTTGTCCACTTCGCTACTTCTTCGCGGCCGCCTTCTTGGCCGGTGACTTCTTGGCCGCCGCCTTCTTCGCAGGCGCTTTCTTGGCAGGCGCCTTTTTGGCAGGCGCTTTCTTCGCAGTGGCCTTCTTCGCAGGCTTGTCGCCGTCGTCGGAGCCGCCGCCGGCCCGTCGCGCCTTCACGCTAGCCTCCAGCTTGGCCAGCAGATCGGACACGTCCTCGGTCTCGTCGAGTTCCTTCGGCGGCTCTTCGGTGGTAAACGCCTCGCCGCCTTCGAGTTTCGCCTGAACCAGTTCGTGCAGCTGCTCCTGGTAGTCGTCGTGGTAGCGGTCAGGATTGAATTCATCGGTCATCGACTCGACCACCTGCTCAGCCATCTTCAGCTCGGCTGGCTTGACCTCGACCTTCTTGTCCAGCTCAGGGAAGTCGGGATCGCGAATCTCGTCGGGCCACAACAGCGTCTGGATGACCATCACGTCGCGCTTGCTGAAATCCCTCACCCGCAACGCCGCAAGCCGCGTCTTGTTCCGCAACGCGAAGTGCACAATCGCGACCCGGTCGGTATCCATGAGCGTCTTCGCCAACAGCACATACGATTTCGACGACTTTCCATCCGGTTCCAGGAAGTAGCTGCGGTCGTACATCATCGGATCGATGTCGCCGGCAGGAACGAACTCCAGCACCTCGATCTCGCGGCTGCGTTCCTCCGGAAGCGTTGCGATGTCGTCGTCGGTGATCACCACCGTCTGGCCGTCGTCGGATTCGTACGCCTTCGCGATGTCGCGGTATTCGACGACCTCGCCGCACACCTCGCAGACCCGCTTGTAGCGGATACGTCCGTTGTCCTTCGCATGCACCTGGTGGAACTTGATGTCGTGGTCCTCGGTCGCGCTGTAGACCTTGACCGGAACGTTTACCAGGCCGAAGGCGATCGAACCCTTCCATATGGAACGCATAAGGCCAGGCTAAAGCGTGCCGGACAATTCTGTTGCATTGTTCGGCACCGCCCTTCTCGGGCGATCGTCGGTTCGGGCCGCTGATGCGGTGTGAACGTCGGTTCCCGCTTCTTCCGGGCTGGTTTCACCGGCACACGTAGGGTGCTGGTCAGCGCCGTCCCGTCGGCGGGCGTTGTTGGCCCGGCCTCCGTGCTTGGGGGTCCGGGGGTCGAGGGGTGGAACGTGGTGGGTTTCACCCCAACGGGCGAGGTTCATCGCCGCGTTGCGGTCGCGGTCGGCGCGATGGCCACACCTGCAGGTGAACACCCGATCGGCGAGGGTCAGGTTGTCGAGGACGGCGCCGCAGTGCGGGCATTGCCTGCTCGACGGGTACCAGCGATCGGCGACGACGAGTTCGCCTCCACGCCATGCCTGTTTGTACTTCAGCTGTCGGGCGAACTCGGCCCAGCTCGCATCGGAGATGGCGCGGGCCAGGCGGCGGTTGGCCAGCATCCCGGATACGTTCAGGTTTTCGACGACGAGCCGGTCGTGGGTCTTGACCAATTCGTTGGACACCTGATGCAGGAAATGCCGGCGCACATTCGCGACATGATGGTGATGACGTCCCAACTTGGCGGCGGCGTCACAGCGATTGTGTGATCCTTTCTGCTTGCGGGACAACGACTTCGCCAACCGCTGTTGCCGTTTCATCCCGGCGACCAGCGCCTTGGGTGCATCGGCGATACGAGCCACCTCCGCACCGTCGCCGGTGGCGGCGACCAGGAATGCCGACAGGCCCCGGTCGACACCGATCCACCCGCCATCATCGGCCGGATCGCGCCCTGGGTGCTGCCGGGTCGCGTGCAGCTCGGTGGCCTCGACGTTCAGCGATACCCACCAGCGCCCACCGTGCCGGCTGACGGTAGCAAACAGGATCTTCGCTCGGCCTTTAGCCAGCATGCGCCGCAGCCGGCGGGTCTCATCATGGACCCCGACCTGCCCGATACCAGGCAGGGTGACCGAACGCGGCCGGTTGTGCTCGCCGACGCGGATTGCTGCCGGGCCGCCCTTGGTGTGTTTGTTGCGCAACCGAAACGACGGCACCACCCCGGTTTTCCTCTTGTAGCGGGGAAAGCCGACGCGCTTGCCCTTGCGTTTACCGGATCGGGAATCCGACCATGCTTTCAACCCTTTACCAAGATCGACGGCGGCTTCCTCGAACACCTGCTGACTTACCTCGCCGCGCCATGGTAGGCCAGTCACCACGATCTCAGCTTCGCCGTTCGCGTCGACGGCGAAGACCCGGCCAGCGTCTTCGGTTTTCTTCCACGCGTTGAACGTGTTGATCAGATCAAACCCGGTCCACGGCACCTCGACGTTGGGGTCTGTGTTGCGGCGGGTAAGCGCGGTTTTCACCATGGCGAGGCACTGGTTGAACGCGAATCGGGCAGCCCCAGCATGACGAGCCAGCACCTCGTGCTGATCGACGGTGGGTGCGAGGCAGAAGCGGAACGTGGTGTGCCGAGACATCACGGTGAGCATCCCAGCACCCACTGACAAACAGGCTTGAAGTGCGGTGACGGGCGGGACCGCGTGGTCAGCCCCCGGTGTCAATGCCTAAACGCCACGAGATCACCCTCGACCCCACGAAGGCCTACCGATCTCAAGTCAAATCGCCCTATTACTCCAACATCGACGCAGCCAATTCCTTAACTGGCTAGCCGGGTTGGGCCGGCAGCGGGCCCGACCCGGCCGCTGCGGCGTCCCGAGTCGCCCGATCGGGCAGGTCAGCGCCCGCCCGCGCCACCGTCAACGCCGAGGAGAGCGCCGCCGTCTGCACCACCGCGGTCAGCGCGTCGAGACCGATCCCGGCCAGTTGCGGGCGACGCTCGGCGCCGAGCACATCCAGCGACCACAACGCATCGATCAGCCCCGTCATGAACGCGTCGC
>JAVXWV010000782.1:0-2865 GCA_032230775.1 Mycobacterium sp.
CGTCGTCGCGCGGATTGCGCCGCCGATCCTCGATGTACTCGACGAACCACTCCTCTTTCACGCCAACGAAGCCGCTGCGTTCGCCTTCGAGCCTGCTGGCTGTCGCAGCGCGGCGGAATCGCTCACGGTCGGCTTCGGGTACGCCCAGCAGGTCGGTAATCGCGTCCAGCGTGAACGGAAAATTGTAGTCAATGACGATCTCGCACTTGCCATCCGCGGTGAAGCGGTTGAGTTGCTCGTCGGCAAGACGCCACAGGAAGTCCTCGTTGTTCTTGAGCCGCTTCGGCGTAAACAAGCGGCTCAACAGCGAGCGGTGGGCGGTGTGATTCGGAGGATCAAACGTTATGAAGTAGTCGCCGAAGGTGACCCTGTGGCGGTGCTGCTCGATCAGAGCCGAGATGTCATCGCTGCCGGTTTCGATCGGAATCCCCGACCACGGACCGCTGACTATATTGCATACCGATAAGGACTGGTCGGTGTCGCGTTGCACGGCGACGGCCTCGTCGTATCCAGACACCATCACAACGCCGTGCGCCGGGTCACGCTGTACGGGACAACGACGGATCGCGTCGTAGTAATCGTAGGGATCATCGACGAGCGACTTATCGGTAAAGAAGTCGAGGTTCTCGAGTCCGCCCACTCCGCCTCCCCTGAGTTGCAATACGAATGTTAGGCGCTCGGCTGATGTACGCAAAGGTAGTCCGAAATTGGGTGGGACGGATGGACGACCCGACCCCGGCTAGACGATCGACCTGCTGCGGGGATTGTGTGCAAAGCGGCTGGACACCGTACTGGTTAAGGACGCCGCTGCCGAAGCGCAGTCGATTCGGGATTGCTAGCATCGCACGAAACTTCCCCACGCCCAGTTGCGTCTGCTCTGGCTACAGCTCGCTCGCGTTTCGAAGTTTCGCCGGTGAGACCTGATTCACTTCGGCGTACAGGTCATTGGTGCGCTCCTGCTCTGCCGCAAGCTTTTCGAGGGCCGCGACTGCGCGCTTGAGCAGTTCGAAAGCGTCCTCGATGGTATCTTTCATTTCACCGAAACTCGGTATCAACCCCATCTGGATTTCCCTCCAATGCGAGCCGGAACTTCAAGCAAGCTTCTGAGCGACGTTTGCTGGTCCCCATCAGCGTACGCCAGCAAACCAATGCTTCAAGCTGGTTTGTGACCCATGCCGCGCATCTAATACGCGGGATTCCCTCCTGACGAGCACCCTCACCAGCGGTCTAACCGAACGGGTCACCGTCGAACCCACACCGCCGACCGCAGAATGCTGACGCACCCCCAACAATCCCGTTCATGTCAGTGCCGGGCCGGCGCACCGCGAGCGGGTCGCCCCGGAGGACGTGGGACCGCGCCGTTGGTGAGATGTAGCTTTCCTCAGTTGCCCAAGATCGGCGAATTGACGTTCACCGGCGGTGTCCCTTACTTACGTTGCCAAATCGCGCTTGACGTACCCATACAGTCCGAGCGCGGTCAGGACCCCGGTGATGAGCAGGAAAATGATGGTCGCCGCCCAATGAGGCGGTGTTTCGGGTACAGGGGCGAGGTGAGCCCATGGCGACAGGTTGGCAACCCAGCGAGGCGCGTTGAAGGTCTGCATGATCGCGTTTACCAGGAATCCGCCCAGAATCGGCAGTGCACCGATCGCGCCGGCAGCGGATGGGAGCCATCCGACGCCCAGCGCGGCGAATCCCGTCGCGAGCAATGCCACGGGAAGGGGATTCAGCGCACCCGCAAGTGAATCGGTGAACTGGAGTGGGGCGCCGGTGATTTTTGCGCCGCTCCAGATAGCTGCTGCGGCCGAGCAATGCAGGGCAACGACCCCTCCAACCGTGACCGCGATCTCAGCGGACATCTGACGTACGCGCGAAATCGGCTGGGCGAGCAGCATGGTCCATCGACCGGCCTTCTCGTCGGCGACCATCGTGGCGAGGCGCATTACGGCGTACAGCCCGGTGGGAACTGGGAGCAGGCTGAACAGAGAGGCGGCGAAGACGTTCACCGACCCTAGGCCGCTCATCCCTGCGGCAGCGGCTAGTTCGGCGATCCGTGCGTTGGTGTGGAAGAACTCGAGAACCGAGGCGAGCAGCGCGCCGACTAGAAGGAAGAACGCGACAATGCCGGTAGCCCACCCGAGGGTTATCCGCGCGGTGCGGCGAAGAGCGAACCCGCCGATGCTCTGCAACAGTCGGGTTCGTGGAGGACGGCTATCCGGCACCGCCACAATCCCATCGCCCAGATCGCGGTGGCGCGCCGCGAAGATGGCCGCACCGGCAAGCACGATCGGAAATGCGGCCAACACAATCAGCGGGACGACGCGGTTATCAGCGTATGGCGCCGTGCGTGCTGTCAGCCCGAATGGTGTCGCCCAAGCCAACCATGCCAGTTGATGTGAGCCATCGGCGATCATGCGCAGCGCCAGGCCAACGCCCAGAGCTGCGACCGTTAGTCCCGTGGCACCGGATCGCCCCGGCATGACTTGTGCGGCGAGCAGAGCTATCGTCGCGAAAGTCAAAGCGATGCAGGTGATCCCGGCTGCATGGATAACTGCCCCGGCCGGTTCAGTACGGGCCGCCAAAAGGCCTGCCGCGACGGCCACGCCGATCAGCGTCGCGGATCCAACGAGGGCGGCCAGGCAGCGGATAACTATATCGGCCATTCGCAGGCGTCCCGCGAGGAGCAGACTCCACCGGCCGGCATCCTCCTCACCGCGGGTGATACGTGTGGTGGCGAGCATGATCCAGCCGCTCGCGAGCACCGAAATGAGTGTGCCAGTGCGCCAGACAGTGAAACCGCCGGGATCGTCGACAGCGACCGGTGGGCCCAACAAGATCCTTTCGATGGGATTCCCGGCCATTGCG
>JAVXWV010000845.1:0-4087 GCA_032230775.1 Mycobacterium sp.
TGAAGGCGGATGCGGCTGGCGCGGGTGTCGTCGACAAAACCGACGCATTGGTCACTACCACGCCACGATTGGCTTTGGCGGTGGTTACCGCAGATTGTGTTCCCGTTTTATTGGGCGACGCCCGCGCCGGCGTGGTGGCGGCGGTCCACGCGGGCAGGGTCGGTGCGCAGAAGGGTGTCGTCGCCAAGACCGTTGAGGCGATGTTGCGACTCGGCGCGCACGCGGGCGACATCTCGGCTCTGCTGGGCCCTGCGGTCAGCGGGCGCAACTACGAAGTGCCCGAGGAGATGGCGGCCGAGGTTGAGGCGGCACTGCCTGGCAGCCGCACCACGACCTCTCATGGCACGCCAGGATTGGACCTGCGGGCCGGAATCGCCAGGCAATTAACGGCTTTGGGTCTTACGGCCATCGACGTCGACCCCCGCTGCACCGTGGACGACCCCAACCTGTTCAGTCATCGGCGCGACGCCCCGACCGGCAGGCTGGCGTCGTTGGTGTGGATGGAATGAACGCGATGGCAAGCGCTCGTGAACGCGAGCTGGCCGACGCGCTTGCGGCCGTCCGTGCCCGCCTCGCGCATGCCGCGCAGGCCGCAGGACGCAATCCCGATGAAATTGAATTACTACCCATCACCAAATTCTTTCCGGCAGGCGATGTGGTAATTCTGCGGCGTTTAGGATGCCTCGAATTTGGCGAATCCCGTGAACAAGAAGCGTCGAATAAAAGCGCAGAAGTCGCTACCGTCTTGGGCAATGAGTTGATTCGCTGGCATATGGTCGGGCAGATTCAGCGCAACAAAGCGCGGTCGATCGCCGGCTGGGCATACGCCGTCCACTCGGTCGACAGCGCGAAGGTGATCGCCGCGCTGGACCGAGCGGCCGGCGAAGCGCTGAGCGAAGGCCGACGGGACGAACCGCTGCGGGTCTATCTCCAGCTCAGCCTGGACGGCGACGAGTCGCGCGGCGGTGTGGACATCGGCCGTCCTGATTCGGTCGACGAACTGTGCGCCGCCGTTGCAGCCGCCGACGGGTTGGCGTTCGTCGGGCTGATGGCCATCCCGCCTCTTGACGCCGATCCCGAAGAGGCCTTCGCGCGACTCGATGAAGAGAAGGAGCGCGTGCAGAAGGCCTACGAGCAGCCGCTCGGGCTGTCGGCGGGGATGTCCAGCGATCTCGAGATCGCCGTAAAACACGGTTCGACGTGTGTGCGTGTCGGTACCGCGCTATTGGGGCAACGACCGCTAACGTCACCATGAGTAGTCACTCCAGTCACATCTTCATCACAGACACCACAACTCCAGGAAGTCGAGAAGGGTCCCGGCGATGAGCACACTGCACAAGGTCAAGGCCTACTTCGGTATGGCGCCGATGGATGACTATGAGGACGAGTACTACGAGGACGACGACCGCAGCCCAGGGCGCGGTAGTTTACGCCGTACCCGCGAAGACCGCTTCGAGGACGATGCGTACCCCCGCGGCTACGACGACCGATTGGCTGGCCGCGACTACGACGAGCCGTCGTCCAGCTACCGCGGCGGATACCGCGACGAGGACCGTTTCGCACCGAGGGGACCCCGCGAGTACGACAGGTCTGCTCCGCGGCTCGGCGCGCTGCGCGGCTCCACCCGCGGCGCGCTGGCCATGGATCCCCGCAGAATGGCGGAGCTTTTCGAGGCGGGCAGCCCGCTGTCGAAGATCACCACGCTGCGGCCGAAGGACTACAGCGAGGCCCGCACCATCGGTGAGCGGTTCCGCGACGGCACCCCGGTCATCATGGACCTGGTGACCATGGACAACGCCGACGCCAAGCGGCTGGTCGACTTCGCCGCCGGGCTCGCGTTCGCGCTGCGCGGTTCGTTCGACAAGGTCGCCACCAAGGTCTTCCTGCTCTCACCGGCCGATATCGATGTCAGCGCCGACGAGCGCCGCCGCATCGCCGAGGCCGGCTTCTACGCCTATCAGTAGCTTTCACGTCGGACAGGTAGGCTGGCGTCGCGCTTCACGCTGACCAGCAGCGAGCGCTGTCGTCAAGGTCACACATCTGCCCGTAGTGAGGACGCCTGTCGTTGTCCCTCTTCTTCGAGATCCTGGGATTCGCGCTGTTCGTGTTCTGGCTGCTGCTGATCGCCCGGGTCGTGGTCGAGTTCATCCGTTCGTTTTCCCGCGATTGGCATCCCAGGGGGCTGACGGTGGTGGTCCTCGAGGTGATCATGACCGTCACCGACCCGCCGGTGAAATTGCTTCGAAGACTCATTCCGCAGCTCACGATCGGCGCGGTTCGGTTCGATCTGTCGATCATGCTGTTGCTGCTCGTCGCGTTCATCGGCATGCAGCTGGCGTTCGGTGCCGCCGCCTGAGAACTGGCCCCCCCGCCCGGATTTGGCGATCGCGACGGGCATCCATGACCGTTTGCCGGGGTCGGCAATTCGACGAAGCTACTGGCCGGAAGATTGAAATTCGCTCTTAATTATCGGCCTCTCCTGCAACCGCCGGGTCTGGTGTGACAGGATGGACGCCAGTTACGTTCCAGTAAGGCTCTACACTTTGAGATCGGTTGACGGTCCAAGACTCCAAGGGGGCAGACAATGCCGCTCACACCAGCCGACGTCCACAATGTCGCGTTCAGCAAGCCGCCCATCGGCAAGCGTGGCTACAACGAGGACGAGGTCGACGCATTTCTCGATCTGGTTGAGAACGAGCTGACCCGGCTGATCGAGGAGAACGCCGATCTTCGTCAGCGCGTCGCCGAACTGGATCAGGAGCTGGCCTCCGCCCACGCCGGCGGCGGCAGCGTGGCGCAGCCGACGCAGACCATCCCGGTCTACGAGCCAGAGCCAGAGCCAGTGGCTGCGCCTCAGCCCGTGTACGAGGCGCCTCCGCAGGCTGCAGGGGTGGTCAGCGAGGAAAGCCACATCAAGGCCGCCAAGGTGCTCAGCCTGGCCCAGGACACCGCGGACCGGTTGACCGGCACCGCCAAGGCCGACTCCGACAAGCTGCTCGCCGATGCCCGCGCCCAAGCCGACGCCATGGTCAGCGAGGCCCGGCAGACGGCAGAGGCGACGGTGGCCGAGGCCCGTCAGCGCGCCGACGCCATGCTGGCCGATGCCCAGACCCGGTCGGAGTCCCAGCTGCGCCAGGCCCAGGAGAAGGCCGACGCCCTTCAAGCGGACGCCGAGCGCAAGCATTCCGAGATCATGGGCACCATCAACCAGCAGCGCACCGTGCTGGAAGGCAGGCTTGAACAACTGCGGACATTCGAGCGTGAATACCGCACCCGGCTCAAGACCTACCTGGAATCGCAGCTCGAAGAGCTCGGCCAGCGCGGTTCGGCTGCACCGGTCGATTCGAGTGCCAATAACGACGGCGGCGGCTTCAATCAGTTCAATCGGGGCAACAACTAGCTCGTAGCTGCCTGAAACGCCGCTTCTACCACCTAGGGTTGGTCAATGCTGATCGTTGCGCTCGTGCTCGCCGTCATCGGCCTCGCGGCCCTGGTGACCGCCGTCGTCACCAGTAATGAGCTCATCGCCTGGGTGTGCATCGCTGCCAGCGTGATCGGCGTGGTGCTGCTCATCGTCGACGCGCTGCGCGAACGGTCGGGGCGTGACTCCGGCGAAGAAGCACCCGTGGAGTCCGAGGAAGCCGAACCCGAGATCGCCGAGGACTATCCGGAAGAAGCCCCGGTGGCCGAGGAGGCCGAAGCCGAGAGTGATGCCGAAACCACCGCGGTGGAACAGCATGACGAGGACAGCAACAAGCGTTAAACCGTTGGCGTAGCCAGCAATTCACGCACCTCGTCGTCGGTGAATTGGTGAAATTCCTCGAACACCTAGCCAACCGCCTCGAATCCCGGCGGCATCGTCGCGCACACCACGTCGTCGGCTTCCTCGGCGAGCTGCCTGCATGCCGACGCCGGTCCCACCGGCACTGCGACAACGACCTTGGCGGGATTGGCGGCCCGCACCGCACGCACCGCGGCGAGCATGCTGGCACCGGTGGCGATCCCGTCGTCGACGAGGATCACCGTGTTGCCTGCGATGTCCGCTGGTGGGCGCTCGCCCCGATAGGCGCTCTCCCGGCGATGGAGT
>JAVXWV010000864.1:0-5203 GCA_032230775.1 Mycobacterium sp.
AGACGCTCCGGGTTGGTGACGAACAGGTCGTCGCCGACGATCTGGACGCGGTCGCCGATCGCCGTCGTCAGCGCCACCCAGCCGTCCCAGTCGTCCTCCGAGAGCGGGTCTTCGATCGACACCAACGGGTACGAGTCGATCAGGCCCGCATAGAAGTCGGACATCTGCTCGGCGGTGCGCGTCTCCTTCTCGAAGCTGTAACCCGTTCCGTCGGTGAAGAATTCGGTCGCCGCAACATCAAGCGCGAGCGTCACATCGGACCCCGGCTTCAAGCCCGTCAACTCGATGGCGCTCAGAATCAGATCCAGCGCGGCCTTGGTGCCCGCCACATCGGGTGCGAACCCGCCCTCGTCGCCGAGACCGGTGGCCAGCCCCTGCTTCTTCAGCACCCCCTTCAGCGCGTGGTACACCTCGGCACCCCAGCGCAGAGCCTCTTTGAAGCTGGGCGCACCGATCGGCGCGACCATGAACTCCTGGACGTCGACCCCGGTGTCGGCGTGTGCGCCACCGTTGAGGATGTTCATCATCGGCACCGGCAGGATGTGCGCGTTGGGCCCGCCGATGTAGCGGAACAGCGGCAGCCCCGCGGAGTCGGCCGCGGCCTTGGCCACCGCCAGCGACACCCCAAGCATGGCGTTGGCGCCCAGCCGCGACTTGTCCGGCGTGCCGTCGAGGTCGACCAACGCCTGGTCCACCAGCCTCTGGTCGTCGGCACTCAGGCCGATGACCGCGGGCGCGATCTCGTCGAGCACGGCTTCCACCGCCTTCTCGACACCCTTACCGCCGTAGCGGGCAGCGCCGTCGCGCAGTTCCACCGCCTCGTGCTCACCGGTCGAGGCGCCCGACGGCACCGCGGCACGGGCGAACGTGCCGTCCAGCAGGGCCACTTCGACCTCGACGGTCGGGTTGCCGCGGGAGTCGAGGATCTCGCGGGCGCCGACCTGCTCGATGATGGGCACTGGTTTCTCCTTGGTCATAGGGCTGGACGGTTTTGAGCCTAGAGCGTGCAGCGGCGAACAGTGCACCTACAGCGGGTGTCCATTCGCGTATGCCGTCGCCCAGTCCCTCACTGTGCGCGCGTACTGGTCGGAATGGTTGTAGGCCCGCAGCGCGTCCATCCAGCCGCGAGGGCTGGCCACGTCCTTTCCGCGCCAGCACAGATAGCCTGCCGCCGATAGCGCCGCGTCGTCGAAATTGTCGGGGCTGACGATGCCGTCGTTGTTGGCGTCGACGCCGTAGAGCTTCCACGTCTCGGGGATGAACTGCATCGGTCCCATGGCCCTGGCGTACTGCGCATCGCCGTCCATGCCACCGCCGTCGTTGTCGACGATCTCCAGGTTGCCGTTGGTGCCGTCGAGGCGGACGCCCCGGATCGGAGGCGTGACGTCGCCGTTCGGCGCGATGACCGCGCCGCGGTAGGTGCCGTGGTGGCTTTCCACCTGCCCGATTCCGGCCAGTGTGGTCCACGCGATATGGCAGTCGGGGTTCTCGACCTCGGCGACACGCGCGGCGTAGGCGTAGGCCTCGAGCGCGGTGACCGGCATGCCCATCGCAGGCGCGTGTTTGGTTGCCCATTCGTGCAGCTGGTCGGCCGGCCTGCCCTTGGCGTGGGTGTCGATCTTGGGCACTGGATCGCCCGCGGGCGGCGGCACACCGTCGGGTATCGGCGTGCCCAGTTGCCACGAGCAGCTGGAAGCCATCAGCAGTGCTGTCGCGCCTATCACCGCGACAGCCCGCAGCCAACGCACTGGCGACACCGGACTCCCTCAAACCCGCTCTGGTAGTTGCCCATGGTCCCACGTGCTCGGACCAGATCCGCAACCGTCACCGGGCGTGTACCCTCCCACCTCGAGACTTGATAAGGTGAGCCACACCTTGCTTTGGCAAGCCAAAGTAAAGTACGTGGATTGGCGTAGCGAGGACACGATGACTGCTGGTACGGACCTTGGCGTCAGTATTCACGCCGCCGCGCCCAACATCACATCGCAGCTGTTCGGAAGCGGTTTGATCGGTCTGCGCGAGGGTCTTGAGGCCGCGATCGTTGTCACGATTCTGGTGGCGTTCCTGGTGAAGTCGGACCGCCGCGACGCCCTGAAATGGGTGTGGCTGGGCGTCGCCACGGCAATCGCGATGACCGTCGCAGTGTTCCTGGTCATTCAATTCGGCGAGAACACGATCTCCGGCCTGGCAGCCGAGGCCATCGCCGGCATTGCCTCGGTGGTGGCAGTCGCCATCGTCACGACGATGGTGCTCTGGATGAAGCGGGCCGCCGCCTCGATGTCGGGCATGCTGCGCGGCGACATGGAGCACGCACTCGAGACGGGATCGCTTGCGGTGTTCGCCCTGGCGTTCCTGGCCGTCGGCCGCGAAGGCGTCGAGACCGCCCTGTTCATGGTCGGTTACGCCGAAGCCCAAACGGCTTGGCCGCTGGTCGGTCTCGTGATCGGGGTGCTGGCCGCCGCCGCGATCGCGTACGGGATGTACGCAGGCGCGGTGCGCATCAACCTCGCCAAGTTCTTCAAATACACCGGCGCCTTCCTCGTCGTCGTCGCAGCAGGAATCCTGTCCTACGGAATCGGCGCCCTGCAGACGGTCGGCTGGCTGCCGGGCCTGAGCGCGAAGGCGTTCGACATCAGTACATGGTTCAACTGGTCGTCCTGGTACGGCGAGATCATTCAGGGCGTCTTCAACGTGACGCCAACGCCGACTGTGCTGCAGCTCGCGGCGTGGCTGACCTACATCGTCGTCGTGCTGACGATCTTCCTGCGCCCGACGAAGGCGCCTGCGAAACCCGATCTGTCCCCCCAACCCCTACCCGAACCCGAAGGGTCCACCACGTGAAACGTCACTCCGCGATCGCCGTCGCCACCGCAGCGCTTGCGGGCCTGGCGTTGACGAGCTGCCAGGCCAAGGAGGAGGCAAAATCCGCCGACCCGGGCAAGAGCGCCCCCTCGGACATCACCGTCACCGCATCCGACACGGCGTGTGAGCTGTCGGGCACTGAAGCCACAACGGGGCCAAGCACTTTCGTCATCACCAACAACGGCAACAAGGTGACGGAGTTCTACGTCTACGGCGAGGGCGAGCGTGTGATGGGCGAGGTCGAGAACATCTCCCCCGGGTTGCAGCGCAAGCTGAGCGTGCAGCTGAGTGAGCCGGGCACCTACCAGACGGCGTGCAAGCCCGGCATGGTCGGCGACGGCATCCGCGGCGACTTCAAGGTCACCGGCGAGTCCGTCAAGGTCGACGAAGCGGGCAAATTCAAAGAGGCCTCCGACAGCTACAAGCGCTACGTGAGCAGCCAGACCGACGCGCTTATCGGGGCCACTCAGATCTTCGTCGACGCCGTCAAGAAGGGTGATGTCAACGCGGCCAAGGCCCAGTTCCCCATCGCCCGTACCTATTACGAGCGCATCGAGCCGGTTGCCGAGTCGTTCCCCAACGATCTCGATCCCCGCATCGACCTCCGCGAGGCGGACCTGGAACCGGGACAGAAGTGGACGGGCTTCCACCGGCTGGAGAAGGACCTGTGGGTGACCGGACTGCAGCCCGACACCAACGCGATGGCCGACCAGCTGATGGCCGATGTCAAAGAGCTCGATGCCGGCGTGAAGGCCCCCGACTACAAGATCGACTCCACTCAGATCGCCGGTGGTGCGCAGGGTCTTCTCGACGAGGTCTCGGCCAGCAAGATCACGGGTGAAGAGGACACGTTCAGCCACACCGACCTGTGGGACTTCAAGGCCAATGTCGACGGTTCGCAGACGGCGGTGGCATCGGTGCGGCCGATCCTCGACGAACGCAACACCGCCCTCGGCAAGAAGATGGATCAGCGGTTCGCCGAAGTCGACGCGCTGCTCGAGAAGTACCGTCAGGGCGATGGTTTCGTGTTCTACGACAAGGTGACAGAGCCGGAGCGCCAGGAGCTGTCTCGCGCCATCGACGCACTGTCCAAGGAAGTAAGCCAGGTGCAAGGTGTCATCGCTCCCAAGTGACTCGGAAACCACCGCGGTAGAACCGGATCCGCCACGGGCGGGGATGTCGCGGCGCAAGCTGTTCGGTGCCGCAGGGGTGACCGCAGCGGTCGTCGGTGCGGCCGGGGCGGGGGCCCTGGCCGGCCGCGCGTCGGCGGCCAGCACCGCCTTTGGCGGTCTGGACCAACCGGTTCCGTTCCGCGGTGAACGCCAGGCGGGCATCATCACGCCTCAGCAGGACCGGATGCACTTCGCCGCGTTCGACGTCACGACGGACAACCGCGACGACGTGATCGACCTGCTCAAGCAGTGGACCCAGATGGCCGAGCGGATGACGCAGGGCCATGATGCGGTGCCGGATGGCGCTATCGGGGGCAATCCGTATGCGCCGCCGGATGATACGGGTGAGGCGCTGGGGTTGCCTGCGTCCGCGCTGACGCTGACGATCGGGTTCGGTCCGTCATTCTTCGTCAAGGACGGCAAGGACAGGTTCGGGGTTGCCGCCAAGCGCCCCGCCGGGCTCGCCGATCTGCCGAAGTTCACCAACGAGATCCTCGACCCCGCCCGCTGTGGTGGCGACATCTGTATCCAGGCATGCGCGCACGACCCGCAGGTGGCCGTGCACGCCATCCGCAACCTGGCCCGCGCGGGGTTCGGGACGGTCGCGGTGCGCTACTCGCAGCTCGGGTTCGGCCGCACGTCGTCGACGACGCGGGAACAGTCCACTCCCCGAAACATGCTCGGGTTCAAGGACGGAACCAACAACCTCAAGGCCGAGGACACCGAGGCGCTCGACAAGAACGTCTGGGTCGCGGCTGGTGACGGGCCGGACTGGCTGGCAGGCGGCACCTACCTGGTGACGCGGCGCATCCGAAATCGTATCGAGGCGTGGGACCGCACGACGCTCCTCGAGCAGGAGCGGGTGATCGGGCGGCAGAAGGGCAGCGGCGCGCCCAACGGATACGAAGACGAGTTCGCGAAAGTGGACTTCAACATCAAGGATGCCAAGGGCACACCGTTGGTCGATGTCGACGCCCACATCCGGTTGGTGGCACCCGACCACGTGGGCGGGGTCAGGATGCTGCGCCGCGGATATAACTTCACCGACGGTTCCGACGGCTTCGGGCATCTGGATGCCGGACTGTTCTTCATCGCGTTCGTGCGGAGCCCAACGACGAACTTCATCCCGGTGCTGGCCCAGATGTCCGGCGACGCGCTCAACGAGTACA
>JAVXWV010000902.1:0-10962 GCA_032230775.1 Mycobacterium sp.
GGTTCCTTCTCGGTGACGGGCCCGAGACGCGGAGCGACGAGGCGCTTGAAGATCAGGCCGTAGGGATGCTGACGGGGCCCGCGCCACGCCCCGATCGCGAAGACCACCGCCTGTAGCCCGAGAACTACCGCCGCGCCGACATAGCTGAAGGCCGAAACGGCCAGCGTCGCGACGATCACGGCAGTGGTCACCCAGGCGGCGAACCTCGGTCCGCGCACGTCCACCTGGTCCGGTGTGACGGTGTTGATGTTGGTCGACATGAATGTGCTCCTGTTGCGTCGAAGGGCTGGACATGAGCAGGCCGCATGGGCTGCTCCGAGAGCGGCGCGAGAAAGGAGCGCAGCTACTCAGCAGCTACAACAACAACAGCAACAACCCGCGACGCGGCACAGATCGACTGCGCGGCGCTTGGTGAGCATCGGCTCAAGGCGGGTTGACACGTTGGACAGCTTACCCAATGACATGGTGATCAAGCCAACAGCGGTTCCAGCGCCGACCGCAGGTCAGCGGCCCTGGGTACGCCGGTGGTGCGGTATCGGGGCCGTCCGTCGGCATCGAAGATCAATGTGGTTGGCAGGGAGAGCACCGAAAGCCGTCGGCCAGCTTCGGGATTGGCATCCATGTCGATCTCCAGGTGTGCGACGTCGGGTAGATCGGCGCACACCTGGTCGACGACCCGACGAACCGCCGCGCATGGCCCGCACCAGACCGCGCTGAAGTGCACGACGGTCGGACCGGTGTGCGAAAGGCCCAGGTCGGACGTGTCGACGTTGCTCGCCTCGTCGGCCGCCTTGATCATTCCGGAGCGCAGCGTCAGCAGCCGGCCGATCACGTACGCCACGCCAATCGCGGCGACCAGCACGGTGATCACCAGCACGACTGACGAGCTCATGACTGTCTGAACTCATTTAGCACGATGGTTACTCCCGTGACGATCCCTTCGATGATGATGTCGGAGCCGCGGGCGCCCTCGCTGGTCGGCCGCACATCGAATGGCAGCCTCTGGCCGGGCAGGCTGGTGCTGAACGCGGCGAGCACCGCGGGCACCTTGTCGTCGGGTACTGACTGATCGGCGGTGCCCGCGCCGGTCATCACTCCGGTGGCGGTGAAGATCAGCGTGGTCTGGTAGGGCCCGGCGATCGACAGGTCGACGGCGATGCTCACCTTCTTGTCGTATCCCGCCTTCTTCGGCGTGCCGGTGAACACCAATCCCTTGTTGCTTGAGATACCGGATTCAGTGGTGCCGCCGGTGGAGTCGTTGGTCTCGCGCGACGGCGCCTCGACCAGGAGGTCGGGGATGCCCATGAACCGCCCGACATGGGTGGAGTCGATGATGATGCGGCTCTCCAGTTCGCCGACCGGCAGCTTGGCGTTGGGCCCGACGAGCCAGGAGGTATCGGTGAGGCCGACCGAATGCAGCGTCGCCTCCAGGCCCACCTTGCCGACAACGGGGTGATCAACGCCAGTGGCCTTGATTTCGACCTCCTTGTAATGGCGTCGCGTCGCCTGCGTGATGAACGGAAAGCCCAGGATGCTGACCCAGGGGTCGAAGCTCAGGTTCGCGGCGGTGCGCACGCTCCTGGCCAGCCGGTATTCGGCATAGATCGCCGCCCCGAAGTCGGCACCGACGGCGGTCACCACGACCGTCATCACGGTCGCCGTCGCACCGATCAGCAGCTTTCGCACCCGGTCATTCTGGCCCACGGCGAAGCGGGAACCGGCTCGGCGCGGCTAACAAGCAGGTAGCGCGCTATCCTCAGATAACTATCGGCCGGGTAACGGCTGTGTGTCAGGCATGAATCTGGGAAGTCACCACCGACATCGTTGTCCGGGCGAGGTCCCTATGGCTTCTGGAGGGCCAGTTGGATCTGTTGCTACTGACCGTCGATCCCCATCCCGAATCCGTGCTGCCCTCGTTGTCGCTGCTCGCGCATAACGTGCGGACGGCGCCGACGGAGGTGTCCTCCCTTCTCGAGGCGGGCACAGCGGATGTGGCGATCGTCGACGCGCGTACTGATCTGGCCGCCGCCCGCGGCCTCTGTCGCCTGTTGGGGACCACTGGGACGACGGTGCCCGTCGTGGCCGTCGTCAACGAGGGCGGTCTGGTGGCAGTCAACGTCGAGTGGGGACTCGACGAGATTCTGCTTCCGAGCACCGGCCCCGCCGAGATCGACGCACGGCTGCGGCTGCTGGTGGGACGCCGAGGCGGCGTGGCCAACCAGGAGAACCTCGGCAAGATCAGCCTTGGCGAGCTGGTCATCGACGAGGGCACCTACACCGCGCGGCTGCGCGGCCGACCGCTTGACCTCACCTATAAAGAATTCGAGCTGCTGAAGTATCTGGCCCAGCACGCGGGGCGGGTGTTCACCCGCGCCCAGTTGCTCCAGGAGGTGTGGGGTTACGACTTCTTCGGCGGCACCCGAACCGTCGACGTGCACGTGCGGCGGTTGCGCGCGAAGCTCGGCCCCGAATACGAATCGTTGATCGGCACCGTGCGCAATGTCGGGTACAAGGCGGTCCGGCCCGCGCGCGGCAGGCCGGCTCCTGCGGGCGGGGAGGTGTCCGGCGACATGATCGACGACTCGGCATACGAAGCGCCCGACGGCCTGGGCGACGCACTGGTCGATCCGCTGCGCAGTCAGTGACTGACCCAGATGTCGCCGGCCTCCCGGCTCCGGCGGTCCGCTGGCGCGTTGGCCTGACCGACGACGAGCAGACTCGGATCCGCGATCTGATCTCCGCGGCCAAACAGAATGACGGCATCGCGCCCGTCGGCGATCAGGTGTTGCGAGAACTCGCGCACGATCGCACCAAACACCTGCTGGCCGTCGACGGCCACGACATATCCGGCTATCTGAACCTCACCGATGCGCCCGCGATGGCCGAGCTGGTGGTGCATCCGGACGCCAGGCGCCGCGGCATCGGCTCGGCGTTGGCGAGCGCCGGGCTATCCGAGGGCGGCGACGGTGCCCGCATCTGGGCACACGGCAACCTGGCGCCCGCGCGCGCCACCGCGGCCGCGCTCGGCCTTGTCGTGGTTCGCGAGTTGATACAGATGCGGCGACCGTTGACCAGCCTGCCCGCGGTCACGGTCTCCGATGGTGTGCGCATCAGGACGTACTCCGGTCAGGCCGACGACGCCGAGCTGCTGCGGGTGAACAACGCCGCATTCGAATGGCATCCCGAGCAGGGCGGGTGGACCGAAGCCGACATCGCCGAGCGCCGCGCCGAGCCGTGGTTCGATCCCGCCGGATTGTTCATGGCCGTCGACGAGCACTCCGACAAGCTCCTCGGCTTCCACTGGACGAAGGTGCACAGCGCGGACCTCGGGGAGGTTTACGTCGTCGGCGTCGACCCGGCCGCGCAGGGCCGCGGGCTGGGAGCCACTCTCACGTTGGCCGGACTCCATCACCTCGCCGAGCGGCTCCATAAAAGTACCGATGCGACCGTCATGCTTTACGTCGAGGCAGATAACTCAGCGGCCGTAAAGACCTATCGGCGACTGGGTTTCGATGTATTCAGCGTCGACGCCGCGTACTCCGCTCAACCTGTGAACTAGCTGACCTGTTCACCTTCCGTTCATTTTCCATCCGAGCACCGTCCACCACGGCCGCATACGTTGCCGTGGAGTTCAAAGCCGTCAACCGAAAGTGGGATCAGTGAAGCTCAACAGCATTGGCAAGGCGTTTGGCATGACTCTGTCCGCGACGGCGATCGCCGCGCTGACGCTGACCGCCTGCGGCAGCGACAAGAATGCCGGAACAAGCAGCAGCAGTGGTAGCGCCAGCCCGGCCGCAGGCAACAGCGCGGCCGCTGATTGCGGCGGCAAGAACTCTGTCACTGCCGAAGGTTCGACCGCTCAGCAGAACGCCATCGCCGAGTTCAACAAGGTGTGGGGCCAGGTCTGCTCCGGGAAGACCCTGGCGTACAACCCGACGGGTTCGGGCGCCGGCGTCGACCAGTTCATCGCCAAGCAGGTCGACTTCGCGGGCTCCGACTCCGCCCTCAGCGCCGATCAGGGCCCCAAGGCCGCCGACCGCTGCGGCGGCAACCCGGCGTGGAACCTGCCGCTGGTGTTCGGCCCGGTCGCGTTGGCCTACAACGTCGAGGGCGTCGACAAGCTCGTCGTGAACGCTGACGTGCTGGCGAAGATCTTCCAGGGCCAGATCACCAAGTGGAATGACCCGGCCATCGCCGCGCTGAACAGCGGAGCCACCCTGCCGGACGCGGACATCAAGCCGGTCTATCGCTCGGACTCGTCGGGCACCACCGACAACTTCCAGAAGTACCTGGCCGCCGCGGCGCCGCAGTCGTGGACCAAGGGCGCTGGCAAGGAGTTCCAGGGCGGCGCAGGCGAGGGCGCGCAGAAGTCGTCCGGCGTCGTGCAGGCCATCCAGGCCACGCCGGGCGCCATCGGCTACGTCGAGAAGAGCCCGGCCGCTGCCGCAGGCCTGAAGAACGCGGAGATCGACAGCGGGGCCGGGGCGGTCGCCCTTACCGACGACTCCACCAAGGCGGCGGTTGCTGCGGCGAAGTTCAAGGCCGAGGGCATGGACCTCGCGCTGGACCTGAACGCGCTGTACGCCAGCAAGGAAGCCGGCTCCTACCCGTTGATGCTCGCGACCTACGAGATCGTGTGCAGCAAGGGCTACGACGCCGACACGGCCGCCGCGGTCAAGTCGTTCCTGACGGTCTCGGCCAACCAGGGCCAGGCCAACCTGTCGGCCGCCGGTTACGTCCCGTTGCCGGACTCCTTCAAGGAGCGTTTGCTGAAGTCCGTCGACGCAATTGCATAGTTTGGCCTGCGCGCCAGCACGATTGCGGTGAGGATGGGAGCCGGGACCGATGACCGATAGGCTCGATGTGACGGAAGCTGGCGGGCTGCCTAACCCAGCCGACGCGGGATCGGGTGAAGTTCTCGCTTCACCCATTCCCGAACCGGAACCCATCTCCACCAACCCCTCCAGGGGTGCGAAGGTAGGGCTGGGGGACAAGATCTTCCGCGGCCTCTCCGAGGGCGCGGGCATCCTGATCGTGGTCATCATTGCCGCGATCGGGGTGTTCTTGCTCTGGCGCGCCGTCCCGGCGCTTGCCCGCAACAAGGAGAACTTCTTCCTCTACGGCGGCAACTGGGTCACCACCGACACGTCGGCGATGCACTTCGGCATCCTCGACCTGCTCCAGGTGACCGTCTTCGTCTCGGTGTTCGCGTTGGTCCTCGCCATGCCGGTGGCGTTGGGCATCGCGATCTTCTTGACCCAGTATTCGCCGCGGCGGTTGTCGGGGCCTTTGGGCTACATGGTCGACCTGCTGGCCGCTGTGCCGTCGATCGTTTACGGCGTGTGGGGCATCTATGTGCTTGCGCCTGTGCTCAAGCCGTTCGCGATGTGGCTCAACAAGGACCTGGGCTGGATCTTCCTGTTCAAGACCGGCAACGCGTCGGTGGCGGGCGGCGGCACCATCTTCACCGCAGGCATCGTGCTGGCGGTGATGATCTTGCCGATCATCACGGCGGTGACTCGCGAGGTGTTCGTGCAGACACCCCGTGGCCAGATCGAGGCGGCGCTGGCGCTCGGTGCGACGCGGTGGGAGGTGGTACGAACCACCGTGCTGCCGTTCGGCCTTTCGGGGTACATCAGCGGCGCGATGCTCGGATTGGGCCGCGCGCTCGGTGAGACGATCGCGCTGTTGATCATCCTGCGCGGCACGCAGAAGGCGTTCAGCTGGACGCTGTTCGACGGCGGCTACACATTCGCGAGCAAGATCGCCGCCACCGCAAGCGAATTCAACGATCAGTACAAGGCAGGCGCCTATATCGCCGCGGGACTGGTGCTGTTCATCCTGACGTTCGTGGTGAACTCGCTGGCCCGTGCCGCGGTTGCCGGGAGGGGCGCGAAATGACGTCGACACTGGATCGCCCCGTCAAGGTGACCACGTTCCAGGGCGTCAGCATGCGCCGCAAGCTGACCAACAACCTTGCGACCGTGCTGGTGACGCTGTCGCTGGTGATCGCGATGGTGCCCCTGCTGTGGGTGCTGTTCTCGGTGATCACCAAGGGCCTTAAGGCGGTCTTGTCACCGACGTGGTTCACCAACTCGCAGGCGGGGATGACGGCCTTCCAGGCTGGCGGCGGTGTCTACCACGCGCTCATCGGCACTCTGCTGCAGGGCCTGGTGTGCGCGATCATCTCGATCCCGATCGGGGTGTTGGTCGCCGTGTATCTGGTGGAGTACGGCGGCGGTACGCGGCTGGGCAAGCTGACGACGTTTATGGTGGACATCCTCACGGGTGTTCCGTCGATCGTGGCCGCGCTGTTCATCTATGCCCTCTGGGTGGCCACGCTCGGGTTCCAGCGTTCGGGTTTCGCCGTGTCGCTGGCGCTGGTGCTGCTGATGATCCCGGTCATCGTGCGGGCCACCGAGGAGATGCTGCGCATCGTGCCGATGGACCTGCGCGAGGCCAGCTACGCGCTGGGCGTGCCGAAGTGGAAGACCATTATGCGCATCGTCATCCCGACGGCGTTGTCGGGCATCGTCACCGGGATCATGCTTGCGCTTGCCCGAGTGATGGGTGAGACCGCGCCGCTGCTGATCCTGGTCGGCTACGCGCAGGCGATGAACTTCGACATGTTCGGTGGTTTCATGGGCTCGCTGCCCGGCATGATGTACGACCAGATCTCTGCAGGCGCCGGTTCCAACCCGGTACCCACTGACCGGCTGTGGGGTGCAGCACTGACACTCGTCCTGCTGATCGCCATACTCAACATCGGGGCGCGGTTCGTCGCCAAGTTCTTTGCCCCCAAGAAGGTTTAGGAGCAACACGTGGCAAAGCGGTTGGATCTCAAGGACGTCAACATCTATTACGGTTCGTTCCACGCCGTTGCCGATGTCGCGCTGTCCGTTCAGCCTCGCAGCGTGACGGCGTTCATCGGGCCATCCGGCTGTGGTAAGTCGACTGTGCTGCGGACACTGAACCGCATGCACGAGGTCATCCCCGGCGCTCACGTCAAGGGTTCTGTGTTGCTCGACGGCGAGGACATCTATGGCGCGGGTGTGGACCCGGTCGGTGTTCGCAAGACCATCGGCATGGTATTTCAGCGGCCAAACCCGTTCCCCACCATGTCGATTCGCGACAATGTGGTTGCCGGGCTCAAACTGCAGGGGGTTCGCAACAAGAAGAGTCTCGACGAGGTCGCCGAACGCTCGCTCAAGGGCGCCAACCTGTGGAACGAGGTCAAGGACCGGCTGGAGAAGCCCGGCGGCGGTTTGTCGGGCGGTCAGCAGCAGCGGTTGTGCATCGCCCGCGCGATCGCTGTGCAGCCCGACGTGCTGCTGATGGACGAGCCGTGTTCGGCGCTTGACCCGATTTCCACGCTGGCGATCGAGGACCTGATTGCGGAGTTGAAGCAGGAATTCACGATCGTGATCGTCACGCACAACATGCAGCAGGCCGCTCGCGTGAGCGATCAGACCGCGTTCTTCAACCTCGAGGCCACCGGAAAGCCCGGCAGGCTGATTGAGATCGACGACACAGAGAAGATCTTCTCCAACCCGAACGAGAAGGCCACGGAAGACTACATTTCCGGCCGCTTCGGTTAGGGCGTCAGCACCACTCGCGTGCCCGACGGCTCGGCCGCTGTCCACGCATCGGCCACCTCGGCCAACGGCCTTGCCGCGGTGGTCAACTCGAGTTCACCTGCCGCGATCATCGCGAAGAGCCGCGGGAGTGCCTCGGTGCGGGTACGCATCAGCACCTCGGGCGGCACGCTGCCGATTCCGATTCCGGAGATGGTGATTCCGTTGCCGCGCAGGATCCCTGCGGGCAGGTTCATCGTCAGACCGGCCATCGAACCGATCTGAATGAACCGCGTGGCGTGAAAGTGTGCGGAGGGGTGGCTCGATGCCAGCGCCTCGAGAACCGTTTCGGCGGGCTCCGCCCACAAGTAGTCGAGCACCGCATCGAACGGCCGCTCGCCATGCATCGCGCCGACGCTGGCGCCCAGGTCGTCGCTTCCGATGGCGACGGCGTCGTCGGCCCCCACCGTCTGCAGCCACTCGAGCCTTTCGGCATTGCGCCCCGCCACGACCACGCGTTCCGCGCCGAACACCGACTTCGCGAGCTGCACCGCGGTAGATCCGGTCACGCCGGTGGCGCACGCCGAGGAGGGCGACCCCGAGCGCGACGACATGATCGAGCACATTCCCAAACGACTGGAAGGCGTTGTCCTTCGACTTCCGACGCTGAGCATGCACTTGCTCGCGCGTATCGCCGAAGGCCCGGTCAGTGTTGTCGGCTTGGCCGCACGCGCCGATCAACTCAAAGGCACAGTGTCCAAACATGTTCAGCGCCTGGTCGAGGCCGGTCTCGTCGAACGCACCCCGATTCCTGGAAACCGCAAGGAGGTGACGCTTGGCCTCACCGCCGACGGGAAGGTCGTCGCCGATATCCACGAACAACTGCACGTCGAGATGAAGGGCGGGGTGGTCGACTTCCTGTCCCGCTACAGCAACGCCGAGTTGTCGGTGTTGGCCAAGATGCTCAGCGACTTCTTGTCCGCCAGGAAGGTCGGCGTACGCATCGTGCCTGGGCCGGAATAACTCGCGGCCCCTCGCGGTCATAGCCCCTATGAGCAAGGCAGTGCAGTTCGATCGGTATGGCGACGCCGATGTCTTGGAGGTGCGCGACGTCCCGAAACCGGTGCCCGCCGCTGGTGAGGTCCTTGTCGAGGTAAAGGCGGCTGCGATCAATCCCGGTGAGGCGATGATCCGTCGCGGTGCAATGCACGACCGTTGGCCTGCAACGTTTCCGTCCGGGCAGGGCAGCGATATGGCGGGCGTCGTTGCCGAGGTCGGCGACGGCGTCGACACCTTTGGCATCGGCGACGAGGTGCTGGGCTTCACCGACAACCGCGCGAGCCAAGCGCAGTTCGTCGTCGTTCCTGCCGGGCAGCTGACCGCCAAACCGCCGGAACTGTCGTGGCAAGTCGCGGGCAGCTTGTATGTCGCAGGCACCACTGCGTATGCCGCGGTGCGCGCGGTCGCGTTGAAGCCGGGCGACACGGTCGCCGTCGCGGGCGCGGCGGGCGGGGTCGGCACCATCGCCGTCCAACTTGCCAAGCGCGCGGGCGCCACCGTGCTGGGTATCGCCGGGCCTTCGAACGATGACTGGCTCACCGCGCACGGCGTCATCCCGGTCAATTACGGTGACGGCCTTGCCGACCGGCTACGAGCCGAGGCGCCCGACGGGCAGGTCGATGCATTTCTGGACTTCTTCGGCGGCGGCTACGTCGAACTCGCAGTGACCGAACTCGGCATCGATCCTCAACGGATCGACACCATCATCGACTTCCCGGCCATCGAGAGATTCGGGGTCAAGTTCGAGGGGAACGCCGACGCAGGCAATGCCACCGTGCTTGCCGAGCTTGCGGACCTGATCGCGACCGGTGAGCTTGAGGTGCCAGTGGCGGACGAATACCCGCTTGACCAGGTACAAGAGGCGTACCGCAGGCTGGAGCAGCGGCACACCAGGGGGAAGATCGTGCTGCGACCCTGACGGCAGGCCCGCTCAGCGTGCGGTGGGGATGACTTCCTCGTCGGGGTGTTTGCCGGTGACCTGGAAGATGACGCGGCGAGCTACCTCGACGGCATGGTCGGCGAACCGCTCGTAGAAGCGGCCAAGCAGCGTCACGTCGACGGCCGCTGCTACTCCGTGCTTCCACTCCCGGTCCATCAGCACGGTGAACAGGTGACGGTGCAGATCGTCCATTGCGTCGTCTTCTTCACGGATCCTTGCCGCTTTCTCCGGATCGCGGGTGACAAGCACCTCTTGGGCGCTATTGCCCAATTCGACTGCAACCCTGCCCATTTCGGCGAAGTAGCCATTGACCTCTTCGGGCAGGGCATGTTGCGGATGGCGGCGCCGGGCGATCTTGGCGACGTGCAGCGCGAGCGCGCCCATCCGGTCGACGTCGGCGACGATCTGGATCGAGGAGACGATGGCCCGCAGATCCCCTGCGACCGGCGCCTGCAGCGCCAGCAGCACAAACGCGGACTCCTCGGCCTTAGCGCTCATCGTGGTCATCTGTTCGTGGTCGGTGATGACCTGCTCGGCCAGCACCAGGTCGGCCTGAAGCAGGGCCTGCGTGGCGCGTTCCATGGCAACGCCCGCCAGCCCGCACATCTCGCCGAGCTGGTCTGTCAAGGCATCCAGTTGCTCGTGGTACGCGGTTCGCATGTGCCAAGCCTACGGGGTACGTCGGCGAAAGGTCACGACAGCCACGGTGAACGAAAGGTGAATGCCGCCTGCCTAAAACGTCGTTACAGCTGATGCCTTTGCGGCTATTCGCAGGTGGTGTCGGCGGCGTTCGTGACGGTCAGATCCTCGGGCAGCTTCGTCGGTGCGGAGCTGGTGCCGCGAACGACGTGCACCTGCACGGGGGAGCCGCTTGGCGACGGTGGCGCGACCTTGTAGAAGTCACTTCCCAGCACTACCCGCACCACGTCGCCCATGCCGGTGACCCGCTCGATAGTGGGGTTCGTGAACGACGAGGCGACCGTCGCTGCGGCCTGCTCATTGCCCTCCGAGAAGAACACCGTCGTCGAGGTCAGTGGCCCGGGGTAATCGTCGGGGGTTGTGACGTTGAAGCCGTGTGACTGAAGTTCGCTGGCCGCGGTGTTGGCCAGCCCGTCCTCGCCGGTCGAGTTCGAGACGCGCACTGTCACGTCTTGTGGATTCGTGGTCACCGCATTCACCAGCTCGGCATTCTCCGAACCAGGCGCGCGCGTCGAACTGGGCTCCGGCGTGCCGGGTACCGGGGTGTTGTCGGCGTTCTTTTCCTCGGGCAGCGGGTCGTCGTTGATGATCGCGTCGAACAGTGAACGCATGTCCTCTGTGCGGGGTGTCTCGTTGCCGTACTGGTCGGCGTATCCAACCGTCGGCACGGTGACAAACGTGATTCGGCCC
>JAVXWV010000651.1:0-2889 GCA_032230775.1 Mycobacterium sp.
CCGGGCCCGACACCGACCTTGACGATCGACGCGCCCGCGGTGATCAGGTCGCGAGTGGCCTCCGCGGACACGACGTTGCCCGCGGCCAGCGGCAGCCCGAGGTCGAGGGACGACACCGACTTGATCGCGTCGAGCATCTTGAGCTGATGGCCGTGCGCGGTGTCGATCACCAGCAGATCGACGCCCGCCTCGGCGAGCGAGCGGGCCTTCGCGCCGACGTCGCCGTTGATGCCGACCGCGGCCGCGATCCGCAGCCGCCCCTCGCCGTCGACAGCGGGTGTGTAGATGCCGGCCCGGATCGCCCCGGTACGGGTCAGCACGCCTGCCAAGGTGCCGTCGGGTTCGGTCAGCACCGCGACGTCAATCGGCGCGTGTTCGAGCAGGTCGAACACCTTGCGGGGGTCGGTGCCCGCCGGTGCGGTGACGAAATCTGATATCGAGATGTCGCGGACCCGGGCGAACCGGTCGACGCCGACGCAGTTCGCCTCGGTGACCAGCCCGATGGGACGGCCCTCGAACACCACGACCGCGGCGCCGTGTGCGCGCTTGTGGATCAGCGCCGTCGCGTCGGACACGGAATCGTCGGGCGACAGCACCACCGGAGTGTCGACGACCAGGTCGCGGCTCTTGACGAAGTCGACCGTCTGCTTGACCACGTCGATGGGAAGGTCCTGCGGAAGAACGACGATGCCACCGCGGCGGGCCATCGTTTCGGCCATCCGGCGGCCTGCCACCGCAGTCATATTCGCCACCACCACCGGGATGGTGGTGCCCGACCCGTCGTGCGTCGACAGGTCGACGTCGAAACGCGACTGCACATCCGACCGTCCCGGGACGATAAAGACGTCGTTGTACGTCAGGTCGTAAGGCGGCAATTGCCCGTCGAGGAACCTCACGGCATCCAGGTTAGGCCGGAATCTCGGTTCGGTCGCCGCTCCAGAGCGTATGGAACTTCTTGCTCGGGTCTGCGTCGATGCGTCCGTAGGTGTGGGCACCGAAGAAGTCCCGCAAGCCCTGGGTGAGCGCCGCGGGCAGCCGCTCGGTGCGCAGCGCGTCGTAGTAGGACAGGGCGGAGCTGAATCCGGGGATCGGAATGCCGAGTTCGGTGGCGGTGACGACGACGCGGCGCCAGCTGTCGATCGCATTCTCGACCGCACTGCGGAAGTACGGCGCGACGATCAGCGTCGGCAGGTCCGGGTCCTGGTCGAACGCCTCCTTGATCCGGTTCAGGAACTTCGCCCGGATGATGCAGCCACCGCGCCAGATAGTGGCGAGGTCGCCTGGAGTGATGCCCCAGTCGTATTCGGCGCTGCCTGCCTGGATGTGGTTGAAGCCCTGCGCGTAGGCAACGATCTTCGATGCGTAGAGCGCTTGGCGGACGTCTTCGGTGAACTTTTCGGCGTCACTGGGCTTTTCACCGAGGTCGCCCGACGCCAGACCCGTGGTCGCCTTGCGCTGAGTGATCGACCCCGACAGCGCGCGGGCGAACACCGCCTCGGCGATACCGGTGACTGGGACGCCGAGGTCGAGTGCGGACTTGACGGTCCAGCGGCCGGTGCCCTTCTGCTCGGCCTCGTCGAGGATGACGTCGACCAGCGGCTTACCGGTCTTGGCGTCGGTCTGGCGCAGCACCTCTGCGGTGATCTCGATGAGGTAGCTGTCGAGGTCACCCTTGTTCCACTCGGCGAAGACGTCGGCGATCTCGCCCGCGGACTTGCCGAGCCCGTCGCGCAGCAGTTGATAGGCCTCGCCGATCAGCTGCATGTCGGAGTATTCGATGCCGTTGTGCACCATCTTGACGAAGTGGCCCGATCCGTCGGGGCCGATATGAGTGCAGCATGGGACACCGTCGACGTGCGCCGAGATCTCCTCCAGCAGCGGGCCCAGCGACTTGTAGGACTCGGCAGGACCGCCGGGCATGATCGAAGGGCCGTTGAGCGCGCCTTCCTCGCCGCCGGAGATGCCCGCACCGACGAAGTGCAGACCGCGCTCGCGCATCGCCTTCTCACGGCGGATGGTGTCGGTATAGAGCGCGTTGCCGCCATCGATGATGATGTCGCCTTCCTCCATCGCGTCGGCGAGCTCGTTGATGACGGCGTCAGTCGGGTCGCCCGCCTTGACCATGATCAGCACTCGGCGCGGTTTCTCCAGTGCGGCAAGGAATTCCGGGATGGACTCGCTGCGCACGAAGTTACCTTCGGAGCCGTGCTCGGAGAGCAACGCGTCGGTCTTGGCGACGGAGCGGTTGTGCAGGGCGACGGTATAGCCGTGGTGCGCGAAGTTGCGGGCGATGTTCGACCCCATGACCGCAAGGCCGGTGACCCCGATCTGAGCGGTGCCGGTGGTGTCAGAGTTTCCAGACGAGCTCATTCGGGCAGCCTTTCGTTTTTTGTTGTGGCACAGCAGCTTTTACGGCAGAAATGATTACGCGATGAACAGTCGATGAAGTTCGGTCAACCATGGCACCGCGAGCGCGGCTGTGGGCACCACGAGCACCGCGGCCGCGGCGAGGTAGGCACCCGCCGCAAGGACGCGACTGTTGGGCCGCCCGCTGAGGCGGCGCACCCGCAGCACCGTGGTCGGACCGCCTGCGGCAAGCGCGCCCGACGGGGTGTGCCCGGACGCGCAGGCGACAAGTGCGCGGGCCAACGGGGTGGGACCCGCAGCGCGCACGGCCGCGTCGTCGGCGAGCAGTTCGATGAGAAACCGGACGGCGTGTAGTGCGTGGGCGCTACGGACAAACCGCGGGAAGGCGGCGTGCACCGTAGTGAACATCTCGAGAACCAGGTCGTGGCGGGCCCGCAGGTGCGCACGCTCGTGGGACAGGATCGCCGCCATCTCATTGCCGGCCAACGCGTTCAGCGCACCCTCGCTGACCACCACCCGGCT
>JAVXWV010000058.1:0-3272 GCA_032230775.1 Mycobacterium sp.
ACGGACCGTTCGCCACGCTGCCGGCGACGATCAATGAGGTCAACGCCGAACAACAGAAACTCAAGGTGCTGGTGTCCATCTTCGGCCGCGAAACACCTGTCGAACTGACCTTCAATCAGGTCGCCAAGATCTAGAAAGGAACACCAACAACCATGGCCCCGAAGAAGAAGAAAGTCATCGGGCTGATCAAGCTGCAGATCCAGGCCGGGCAGGCCAATCCCGCCCCGCCGGTGGGTCCTGCGCTCGGCCAGCACGGTGTCAACATCATGGAGTTCTGCAAGGCGTACAACGCCGCGACTGAGAGCCAGCGCGGCAACGTCATCCCCGTGGAGATCACCGTCTACGAGGACCGCAGCTTCACCTTCACACTGAAGACCCCGCCCGCGGCCAGGCTGCTGCTGAAGGCCGCAGGCGTGCCGAAGGGCTCACCCACCCCGCACACCACCAAGGTCGCCAAGGTGACTTGGGATCAGGTGCGCGAGATCGCCGAGACCAAGAAGGAAGACTTGAACGCGAACGACATCGACGCCGCGGCCAAGATCATCGCCGGCACCGCCCGGTCGATGGGGATCACGGTCGAATAAGACCGATCCCGTGGGAGGGCCAGCTTCGGCCCGAACTAGGTGAACGCTCTTCGCGCGAGCGCTCATCGCACCACAACTCAGAACACAGGAGAAACGAATGAGCAAGAACAGCAAGGCATATCGCGAAGCCGCCGAGAAGATCGACAAGGAGCGGCTGTACACGCCGCTGGAGGCCGCGAAGCTGGCCAAGGAGACGTCGTCGAAGAAGCAGGACGCCACCGTCGAGGTCGCGATCCGGCTCGGCGTCGATCCGCGTAAGGCCGACCAGCTGGTGCGCGGCACCGTCAACCTGCCGCACGGCACCGGCAAGACCGCCCGCGTCGCGGTGTTCGCAGTGGGCGACAAGGCCGAGGAGGCCACGGCGGCTGGCGCCGACATCGTCGGCAGTGACGATCTGATCGAGAAGATCCAGGGCGGCTTTCTGGATTTCGACGCCGCGATCGCAACGCCGGATCAGATGGCCAAGGTCGGTCGCATCGCCCGCGTGCTCGGGCCGCGAGGCCTGATGCCGAACCCGAAGACCGGCACCGTCACCCCCGACGTCGCCAAGGCTGTCAACGACATCAAGGGCGGCAAGATCAACTTCCGCGTCGACAAGCAGGCCAACCTGCACTTCATCATCGGCAAGGCGTCGTTCGACGAGAAGGCGCTTGCCGAGAACTACGGCGCCGCGCTCGATGAGATCCTGCGGGCCAAGCCGTCGTCGTCGAAGGGCCGCTACCTGAAGAAGGTCGTCGTCTCGACCACCACGGGCCCGGGCATCCCCGTCGACCCGGCGGTCACCCGCAACATCGCCGAGGCCTGAGTTCTCGCGCAGTAGGTGTCACAGGCCGTCGATGAGGCGGCCGAGTTCGGCGCGCGTCTTGATACCGAGCTTGCGGTAGACCCGCGCAAGGTTGGCTTCGACGGTCTTCGGGCTAATGAACAGTGCGGCCGCGACCTCACGGTTTGTCATGCCCGAGGCCGCCAGTTCGGCGACGCGCCGCTCGGACGGCGTCAGCGCGAGGTCGTGGGTGGGGACGACCTTGACCCTGGCGAGCTCGACCCTGGCGCGGTCGGTCCACAGCGGTGTGCCCAGCGCATCGAAGGCCCGCTGGGCCTCGCGCAGAATTGCGCCGGCACTCTCCTTTTGGCGTTGACGACGTTGCAGCTGGCCGAGCAGCAACTGAGTGCGCGCGCGTTCGAACGGCATGGGCAGCCGTTCGTGTTCCGCCATTGCCTGCTCGGCCATCTCGGTTGCCGCGGCGATATCGCCGGTCGCGGCCAGCCACATGCTGCGGCAGCGGGCGCCGACGGCCAGCATCCACGAGCGGTCGAGGCGGGCGCCGTTCTGTTCGAGTTCCTCGATCAGCGGCACCGCATCGGCGTGACGGCCCACCGCGACCATGGCCTCGACGGCGTCGGGAATGAACGTGGCGATCATGATCTCACTGCCGGGCAGCTGGCCGAAGGCGTCCAACATCGGCTGCAGCGTGGTCAGCGCCTCGGCATAGCGCCCGAGCGAAACCTCAAGGAAGCCAAGGCTCATCGTCGGCCACTCCGCCAGTCGCGGTACACCGCACTCGTCAGCGATCGCCAGCGCGGCGGCGGCGTCGGCGCGGGTGTCCTGTTCCCGTCCGGCATAGGCTGCGACGGCGGCGCGCACGGTCAGAGCGATCGTGCGCGAACCGCCGACCTGCTCAGCGCGCTCCATGGTGTCCTGCGCGAGCACCGCGGCTTCGGCGAAGTTGCCTCGCCAGATCTCGATGAGGGTCGAGTATCCGGCGACGGCCATCAAGTCGTTCTCGACGCCGCGTTCGACACACCGGTCCCTTACGGCCGCCATCTGCCTGCGCGCAATGTTCAACTGTCCGGTCCATGCGCAGATCAATGCGTTAACGGCGCTGGGGCAGAAGGGAATTGGAACGTCGTCGTCGGGGTCTTCAAGTTCCACCGCGCGTCGCAGACTGTCTTCGTCTACCCCGTGGCCGTAGAGGAACGACGCGTTGACCAACGTGGCGAGCGCCCGACCGATCAGCGGCGGATAGCCGATCTCCTCCGCGTGGGACACTGCCTGTCGAGCGTTTTGCAGGGACTCCTCGAACTTGCCCGACATGCCCTGAGCGAACGTCAACGACACCAGCGTCTGGACCAATAGGCCGGGATTGGTTTCGGCATCGTCGAGCGCTCGTTCGAGGAGCGCGGCCGCTTCCACGAAAGTGTCGTTGTACATGCAGATGCCGGCCATCAGATTCAGAGCGACTCCGCGCAACAGCCCAGGCCGCAGCTCGTCGATCGTCGGCTCCAGCAGTGTGCGTGCCCGCTCGGCGTCGCCGGCCTTGAAATGGTGTCCGGCTGCGCGGATTTGTCGCGACGGTGAGTTCCCGCCGAGTCTGATTGCCAGCTCCAGTAATTCGGCCGCGGCAGCGGGAGCACCCCTGGCGCGTGCCGCATCGGCAGCAGTATCGAGGGCTTTCAACGTGTCAGGGTCCGCACGCGATGCGGCCAGTGCCATGTGCCTGGCCTTGAGCTCAGGTAGGACCACGACTTGAGACAGTGCCCGGTGCGTGGCCCGTCGTCGTGCAGGGCTGGCGTCGGTGTAGACGCTCTGCGCCAACAACGGGTGGGAAAACCGCACGCGATCGCCCTCGATCGCGATAATGCCTTTGCTTTCGGCCTCTTCGAGGAGCTCCACAGCATGATCGACGG
>JAVXWV010000301.1:0-4334 GCA_032230775.1 Mycobacterium sp.
GACCTCATCGCGAATTCCGATCACGATCTGAAAGGCCGCATGACGGTGCAAGGTGCCCACCGTCGTCGGGCCGCGATACACCGCGTAGCCCTCACCGATGGTGAAATGCGTGTTACCAGACCCGGACCCAGTCGACGAGCATGTCCGCCGGGTAGGTGCCCCCTCGGGGATCGCCGCCGCCGGAACCGGCAACCGCGAGATTCAGTATTGGAAAGAGGGTGTATCCGGGGGTGTTGAACTGCCAATCGGGCAGGGAACTCGCCGGAACATTGAAGTACGGTTGCGCACCGTCGACGTAGTCCAGCCAGAAGCGCATGCCCGCGTTATCCCACTGGACCCGCCACGTGTGCCACCCGCTGTCCGGTGCGATGGTGTGGCTCACGTGTTCGCCGCCGTTTAGTTTTGCGTGGACGGCGGTTCCCGGAGCCCAGCTGCCGTTGCCGTACCACTCCATGATGTCGACTTCGCCGCCGTTGACCGGGCTGTTGTTGGCGAGGTACCACGCAGGCCAGCAACCCGGGGTGAGGCAGTTCAGCTTGATCCGGGCTTCCCAGGTGGTGCCGATGGGGCCCCTGTACTTGCCGAAGAGCTTGCCGCTGAAATATGTGTTGCCGTCCTTTGCGGCCCGAATGACGAGGTTCGACTTGCCGTCGAGGAAGAGGTTTCGCCGATCGTCGCGATATTGGCCGACGTTCTCGGGCAGCTCCCAGAACGTCGGGTCCTCCATGTCCTCGCGGGCCAGCGCAGGCTCCCATTTGGAGTAATCGGGGGTTGAGCCGGCCGGGCCGTCGAAGTTGTCTTCGAAGAGGTAACTGCCAGGTTGGGGCGCAGCCTGCGCAGCAGGGATGGGCACTGTGGCCGCCAGTGCGCCGATGCCAGCTATCTGCATCACGCGGCGACGATTCATTTCAGGCACCCCCACAGGTAAGCGGTTATGCCTGCCAGGTGCAAACGACCGCGTTACGCGGTGCGACGGCGCCTCAAGAACGGATCGGTCAACGACGGCGGCGAATAGCCCTGGTCAGCCCGAGAAATCGTCGACCCGGGGGGCACGATCTCATCGATCCTGTCGAGGATGTCCGCCGACAGCGTCACCTCGGCAGCGCCGAGTTGGGATTTCAGATGGTCGAGGGTGCGCGGGCCGATGATCGGCGCGGTGACCGCCGGATGCTGCATCACGAACGCGAGCGCCAGGTGAATCAGCGACAGACCGGCGTCATCGGCGAGCTGCCCGAGCGCGTCGGCAGCGTGGAGCTTGCGCTGGTTGTCAGGGTTGGACATGTCATACCGGCCAGGCAGGCGGGCGCGCCGACTGGACGCCGGGAGCTCCTTGTCCTTGCGGTATGCCCCGCTGAGCCACCCCCCGGCCAGCGGGCTCCATGGCAGCACACCCATGCCGTACTCCTGTGCCACCGGAAGGACGTCCGCCTCAATCCCGCGGACCAGCAGCGAGTAGGGCGGCTGCTCGGTGACGAACCGGCCGAGACCGCGCCGCTCGCTGACCCATTGCGCCTGGACCATCTGGTGGGCGGGAAACGTCGACGATCCGAACGCGCGGATCTTGCCCTGCCGCTGCAGATCGGTAAGCGCTCCCAGCGTCTCTTCGATGTCGGTGTCGGGATCGGGGCGGTGAATCTGATAGAGGTCGATCCAGTCGGTGTTCAGCCGGCGCAGGCTGTTCTCGACCTCGCGGACGACCCAGCGCCTGGAGTTTCCGCGCATATTCGGATCGCCCTTGGTGCCTACCGGCGCATCGGGCGGAACGCCCATCTGGATATTGACCTTCGTCGCGAGCACTACGTCGTCGCGCCTGCCGCCTGCAAGGGCCTTTCCGACGATGATCTCCGATTCGCCCTGTGTGTAGGCGTCGGCGGTGTCGATGAAGTTGATGCCTGCATCGAGAGCGGCGTGGATCGTTGCGATCGACGAATCGTGGTCGGGGTCACCCCAACCGCCAAACATCATCGCGCCGAGACACAGCGGGCTGACTTGGATTCCGGTTCGTCCGAGGCTGCGGTACTCCATACGAACGACCCTACGCCCGCGCATTAGGTGAGCTAATGATCGCCTTCAGACTGGCGGGTCTGCTGGTCCAGGTCGGGTCCTGCCACGTAGCGTGCAGGAAGGGTCCAGACGTCGGCAGGCTCAGATGCAGCTGCGACGCCACGCTGACGGCGATCTCACCGCGTTCCAGCGTGAAGCCGAGCCTGTGGATAACCCGCCGACACGTGTTGCGCTAAGAACTCTGCTGTGCCCCATTGTGAATAGCGCCGCCACGTCGTCCAGCAGGTGCCGGCCGCTGGGGGACGATTAGCACTGGAGTCGCGGTGTGTGCGACGACGGCGGCCGCGACGCTGCCCTGAAGATGTCCGAGCAGCCCGTTGCGCCGGTGTGGTCCGAGCACGATGAGGCTCGCGTCGTGTTCGTCGGCGGTCTCGACTATGCCCTTCCACGTGGGCGTCGCTTCAACGGCCTTGCTACCCGCCAAGAATCCGGCCGCGACGGCCAGCGACGCTCCGTGGGCGGCGGTCTGCTGGGCAGCGTGCCGCACCTCGGTGGCCTTGTCGGCGTCGAAGTGCTTCGTGTCCGTTGGGGTGAAGCCCACATCGACGGGCTGCCAGACACAGACGACCAGCGCCTCTCGTTGAGGCGCCAGCTGGGTGGCGGCCTGCGCGATCGCGAATGCGGCAAGTTCGGATCCGTCGTAGGCGAAGAGCACCGGCCCGGTCTCGCCGGCCGCGTCGCGCTGTACCGGAGTCGCGGTCGCTGGGACCTGCTTGGTCACAGGAGGATTCGGCGGCAGGTTTCGAAGGCGCGCCAGTAGTGGCGGCGAGTACCAGGCGGGCGAATCGCCGTCGAGGAACTCGTCAAGGTCGGGCCGTTGTGGTCGCGCTCCGCTGAGCGCGTAGATCGCCACACCGAAGACAGCGCCGCCGATCGCGAGGCCAAAGCCGATCCACAGTGCGTATCCGGTACCGGCAACGAGATCACCCGGCGCAGCCACCGCGAAGTACGCGAAGATCGGCGCAACCATGAACGCAGCCACCGCCCGCAACAGCTCGATGATGGCGAAGACGCGCTGAAGGCTTTTGGACTGCAGCGAGAAGCCGGCGACGAATAGCGCCGGCGCGACGGTGGCGCCGAGGGCGAGTCCGGTCAGTGCGGCGCCGAGCAGGACCAGTGGCTGATTGGCGGGGATGGCGAGCCGGAACACCACGATTCCGGATGCGAGCAGAGCCATGCCGACGAGCGGAAGGAAATGCATCGCCCGTCTGGTGATGACGAACCCGAAGACGACCGCCATCACGATGGCCCCGCCGAGTTCGGGCAGGTATAGCACGCCGACCTGGACCGGGCTGTATGTCTGCAACAGCACGTTGGCCGTGAGGGCGGTGGCCGCCACCGATGCGGCCGCGGCGAACAGCGCGACACCGACGCCGGCGACCGGGATCGAACTGGTCAAGACCGAACGGACCGTCAACAGCGGACGACGAGCCCTGAACTGGTAGACGATCAACACCACGATCAGCGTCAGTCCGCCGAACATCGGGACCGCTACCGCCGCGTCGGTGATTCCGTGGGTGGTGAGTTGCGACGCTCCGATGAAGCCTGCGCCGCAGCCGACCGCCGCCAGTCCGATGGCCCAGAGGTCGCGCGGGGCGTCGGGATCGGCAGGCGGGGCGTCGTCGAACGTCAATGCGGCCATCACAAGGGCCACCAGTGCGATCGCGGCGATGATCCAGAACAACGGCCGCCACGCGTGCGCCTCGGCCTGCACGCCGCCGATGAACGGGCCGAGCGCGACCGCGCCGAAGACGCACATGTTCATGATCACGGCCGTCTGGCGCAGTCGTTCCTTCGGAAAGCCCATCGCCAGCGGCGGCGCGGCGGCGATCAACAGCATGCTGGTGGCCAAACCCTGCAGGACATGTCCGCCGATGAACATGCCTGCGTTCTGCGCCGACGCTGCCAGCACCGACCCAACGACGAGCACAACCGCGTAGGCCAGCAGCATCCTGCGCTGCGGCAGGTGCTGGGCGACCTGCACCGCCAGCACCGTGCCGACCGCATATGCCGCATTGCCCAGGCCCGAACTCAGGCTCAGCGCCTGGGTGGACATATGCAGCTGCTCGGAGATGATCGGCACCAGCGGTTCGAACGCCGCCGACAAGGCCAGGTAGGGGATCAGTGCGAACGTGACCATGGCGGCCACCGCCGGGTACCGCCCGGCCAGCGGGCCCTGCCGCATCAACCCTTCCCGAAACTGTGACTTAGCTGGGAATGCGATGGTGCATCGGGCCGGCCGGTCAGCGGAATCGGGGCAGGCACGTGTT
>JAVXWV010000356.1:0-3710 GCA_032230775.1 Mycobacterium sp.
TGGCAGCCGCGAGTCGATGGAGGTCGACGTCTCCCAGCTGCACGCCGCAGGGCTGTGGGCCACGATGCAGCAGGACCGCTGAGGCGTACGTGCGCAAGTGGAAGCGGGTGGACACCGCGGACGGCGCGCGCCTGCGTTCTTCGTTGGCCGCACACGAGTCGACACTGCTGCAGAACCTGGTGAAGTCACTGCTGGACATGCTCGAGGGCCGCGAATCATCTTCGCCCACAGATGAACTCGAAGAACTTACCGGCATGAAGACGGGCCACTCCACGCCGCCCGAGGACGACACGATGAAGCGGCTGCTGCCCGACTTCTACAAGCCCCATACCGATCATCCGGCCGGTTCGGCCGCCGCGGAGAGCCTCAACAACGCGCTGCGAAGCCTGCACGAGCCGGAGATCATCGACGCCAAACGTCAAGCGGCAGAACGGTTACTGGACACCCTGCCCCAGGACGGCGGGAAGTTCGAAATCAGTGAGGACGACGCGCACGCCTGGGCCGCCGCGGTCAACGACGTGCGGCTGGCGCTTGGCACCATGCTCGACATCGGCCCCAACGGGCCCGACCAGCTGCCGTCTGATCACCCCATGGCCGGGCATCTGGACGTGTATCAGTGGCTGACCGTACTTCAGGAATATCTCATCCTCGGATTGATGGGCAAGTCTCGGTGATGACCGCTTGCGGGAAGACCAGACAGCAATGAGCGGGTCGATCACAGACGTCGCCGGCATCCTGGTCGGGCACCATCAGCGACTCGACCCCGATGCGACGCTCGGTTCCGGCTGGGCCTGCGGGACCACCGTCGTCCTGGCCCCACCGGGAACGACGGGCGCCGTCGATGTCCGGGGTGGGGCACCGGGGAGTCGTGAGACCGATCTGCTCGACCCCGCCAACAGCGTGCGCTACGTCGACGCCGTAGTGCTCACCGGCGGTAGCGCGTTCGGACTCGCGGCGGCCGACGGAGTCATGGGCTGGCTGGAAGCACACGACCGCGGGATCGTCATGGACGGCGGGCTTGTCCCGATCGTGCCGGCGGCGGTGATCTTCGATCTGCCTGTCGGCGGCTGGCAGTGCCGCCCCACGGCAGAGTTCGGCTTCGCCGCGGCCGATGCGGCCGGCGTCGACGTCGCGGTCGGAACAGTCGGCGCTGGGGTGGGCGCACGCGCTGGGGTGCTCAAGGGTGGCCTGGGAACGGCGTCGATCACGATCGATGAGATCGGCGTCACGGTCGGCGCGGTCGTCGTGGTCAACTCCGCGGGCAACATCGCCGACCCTTCGACCGGCCTGCCGTGGATGGCGGACCAGATCCTCGAGTTCGGGCTCGTGCGACCGCCTGCCGACCAGATTGCGGCCTTCGCGCAGCGCGACGCCGAGCTGTCGCCGCTAAACACCACGATCGCTGTCGTTGCTACCGACGCCACGCTGAGCCCCGCCGGCTGCAGGCGCCTCGCCATCGCCGCCCAGGATGCACTGGCGCGCACCATCCGGCCTTCACACACCCCGCTGGACGGCGACACGGTGTTTGCGCTGGCCACCGGCGCCGTGGACGTGCCCCCACGGGCGGACACGCCCGCAGGATTGTCGCCGGAGACGGCGCTGATCACGGCCGTCGGCGCCGCGGCGGCCGACTGTCTGGCCCGCGCTGCGATGGTCGGCGTGCTGGCGGCCGACTCCATCGCCGGAATACCGACCTATCGTGACATGTTGCCGGGAGCGTTCGGATGAAGGGAGGCGTGCAGTGCTTGTGATCAGAGCAGACCTGGTCGATGCCATGGTCGCCCACGCGCGCGCCGACCATCCCGACGAAGCCTGCGGCGTGATCGCCGGACCGGAGGGGGCAGACCGTCCGGAGCGGTTCATTGCGATGGTCAACGCCGAACGGTCGCCGACGTTCTACCGGTTCGACTCCGGTGAACAGCTCAAGGTGTGGCGGGCCATGGACGACCTGGACGAGGCTCCGATTGTCATCTACCACTCGCACACCGCGACCGAGGCGTACCCGAGCCGCACCGACATCTCCTATGCGTCCGAGCCCGACGCGCACTACGTCTTGGTCTCCACCCGCGATGCCGAAGAGCACGAGCTGCGCAGCTACCGCATCGTCGACGGTGTCGTCACCGAAGAACCCGTCAACATCGTTGAGCAGTACTAGAGCTAAAGGAGCCTGTTCATGGCTGTCACTGTGTCCATCCCGACAATCCTGCGCACCCACACCGGCGGCGAGAAGCGCGTCACCGCGACCGGGAGCACGCTCAAGGACGTAATCACCGATCTGGAGTCGAACTACTCCGGGATTACCGAGCGCCTGCTCGATGACGGCAAGCTGCAGCGCTTCGTCAACATCTACGTCAACGACGAGGATGTGCGGTTCTCCGGTGGGCTTGAGACCGAGATCTCCGACGGCGACTCGGTGACGATCCTGCCCGCCGTGGCAGGAGGCTGAGTGGGCGTCAAATGACCCGCTACGAGTCGCTGATCCAGGCCCTCGGCAACACACCGCTGGTAGGTCTGCAGCGCTTGTCGCCGCGCTGGGATGAGGAGCCGCATGTGCGGCTTTGGGCCAAGCTGGAGGACCGCAATCCCACCGGCTCCATCAAGGACCGGCCCGCGCTGCGGATGATCGAGGACGCCGAGCAACGCGGCATTCTGCAACCGGGCACGATCATCCTTGAGCCGACGAGCGGTAACACCGGCATATCGCTGGCGATGGCCGCGCTACTCAAGGGCTACCAGATGATCTGCGTGATGCCCGAGAACACCTCGATCGAGCGGAGGCAGCTGCTCGAGCTTTACGGCGCGCGCATCATCTATTCGCCGGCTGAAGGCGGATCCAACACTGCGGTCGCACACGCGAAAGAGCTTGCGGCGCAGAATCCTTCGTGGGTCATGCTCTACCAGTACGGCAATGAGGCCAACGCCTTGTCGCACTACGAGGGCACCGGCCCCGAGCTGCTTGCCGATCTGCCCGAGATCACCCATTTCGTCGCCGGACTCGGCACCACTGGCACGCTGATGGGCACCGGACGGTATCTGCGCGAACACAAGCCGGACGTTCAGATTGTCGCCGCCGAACCCCGTTACGGCGAAGGCGTGTACGCGCTACGGAACATCGACGAGGGCTTCATCCCCGAGCTGTACGACCCCGAGGTGCTGACCACGCGCTACTCCGTCGGCTCGTATGACGCGGTCAAGCGCACCCGCGAACTGGTTCAAAGGGTAGGCATCTTCGCCGGAATCTCAACTGGCGCGGTGCTGCTCGCCGCACTCGGAATGGCTGATAAGGCGGTGAAGGCAGGCGAGCAAGCCGACATCGCGTTCGTCGTCGCCGACGCCGGGTGGAAGTATCTGTCGACCGGTGCGTACGCCGGTAGCCTGGATGATGCCGAAGACGCATTGGAAGGGCAGCTATGGGCTTGATAGAGCGAGAAGCGACAGCGGATCGCGCATGACGGGGCCCGGGTATCCATCGACACCGCAGTCGGAGCCGAAGAAGCGGCCGGCGTGGATGATCGGCGGGGTCACGATCGTCACCTTCGTCGCGCTGCTGTGGGTCATCGAGCTGTTCGACTCGTTGTCCAACCACCGCCTCGACAACAACGGCATCCGGCCGCTGGAGACCGACGGCCTGATGGGGATCGTCTTCGCGCCGTTGTTGCACGCGAACTGGGATCACCTGATCGCCAATTCCGTTCCGGCGCTGATCCTCG
>JAVXWV010000517.1:0-2583 GCA_032230775.1 Mycobacterium sp.
CCGCGACCTTCTTGTTGGTCAGCCGGTCTGGCGGAAGCGGAACCACCCAGCCCTCGTCGAAGGCGTTGTCGATGATCTCGACCTCGACCTGCTTGATGGTCACCGGGTCCTGGTTGATGCCGAGCACGCACGAGCCCTCACACGGCGCGGGGCACAGCCGCCCGGTGAACTCCGGGAAGTTGTTGGTGGCGTGCAGCCTCTCGATCGCCTCACGCCAACGGTCGGTGCGCACCAGGTCGTTCCACTCGGGAATGAGATTGCCGAGCGGACACCCGTTGTGGCAGAACGGGATACCGCAGTCCATGCACCGCGACGCCTGCTCACGCAGTGTCTCGTGGGAGAAGTCCTCGTAGACCTCTTTCCAGTCGCTGAGCCGCAGCTGGACCGGCCGCCGTTGCGGGGTCTCGCGCTGCGTGTACTTGAGGAAGCCCTTGGGATCAGGCATTCGCCGCCGCCATGATCGCCGTGTCTATCTCATCGCCGGTCTTGCCGGCCGCTTCAGCATCGGAGATCGCCTGCAGCACCTTCTTGAAGTCGCGCGGCATCACCTTGGTGAAGTTCTTCAGCTCGTTCTCCCAATCGCTGAGGATCCGTTGCGCAGGAGCGGAATCCGTCGCGTCAACGTGCGCCTGGATTGTGCCGTGCAGCCAGTCGACGTCGCCGCTGTCGAGTTCGTCCAGGTCGACCATCTCGGCGTTGAGGTTCTCTTCGAAAGTGCCGTCCGGGTTGTAGACGTAGGCCACGCCGCCCGACATGCCCGCCGCGAAGTTACGTCCGGTCTGCCCGAGGATGACGACCTTGCCACCCGTCATGTACTCGCACCCATGGTCGCCGACGCCCTCGACGACCGCGTGCGCGCCGGAGTTGCGGACCGCGAACCGCTCACCCACCACACCGCGCAGGAACACCTGGCCGCTGGTGGCGCCGAACAGGATCACGTTGCCCGCGATGATGTTCTCCTCGGCCAGGTAGTCCGCTGGCGCGTTGTCCGAAGGGCGCACCACGATGTGGCCGCCCGAAAGGCCCTTGCCGACATAGTCGTTGGCGTCGCCGTAGACCCTCAGCGTGATGCCCTTCGGCACGAACGCTCCAAAGCTGTTGCCCGCCGAGCCATCGAACGTGATGTCGATGGTGCCATCGGGAAGCCCCTGCCCGCCATAGGCTTTCGTCACCTCGTGGCCGAGCATGGTGCCCACAGTGCGGTTGGTGTTGGCGATCGTGGTGGAGAACCTCACCGGCGTGCTTGAGTCGATGGCCTCCCGGCTCATCACGATCAGCTGCTGATCAAGCGCCTTGTCCAGGCCGTGATCCTGACGCGAGCTGCAGTACAGGTCCTGGTTCATGAATGCCGACTCGGGCTCGTACAGCACCGGCGCCAGGTCCAGCTTGTAGGCCTTCCAATGCTCGGCGGCCTGCGTGGTGTCCAGCGATCCGGCCTGGCCGACCATCTCGTTGACCGTCCGGAAGCCCAACTGGGCCATCATCTCCCGGACTTCCTCGGCGATGAACATGAAGAAGTTCTCGACGAACTCCGGCTTGCCATTGAACTGCTTTCGCAGCACCGGGTTCTGGGTGGCAACACCGACCGGGCAGGTGTCGAGGTGGCACACCCGCATCATGATGCAGCCGGATACCACCAGTGGCGCGGTCGCGAAACCGAATTCCTCGGCGCCGAGCAGCGCGGCGATCACCACGTCGCGGCCGGTCTTGAGCTGGCCGTCGACCTGAACGACGATCCGGTCGCGTAACCCGTTGAGCAGCAACGTCTGCTGCGTCTCGGCAAGGCCGAGCTCCCACGGGGCGCCCGCGTGCTTCTGCGACGTCAGCGGGGTGGCGCCGGTGCCGCCGTCGTGGCCGGAGATCAGCACCACGTCGGCATGCGCTTTAGAGACTCCAGCCGCAACCGTGCCGACGCCGTTCTCACTGACCAGCTTCACGTGCACGCGGGCCTGCGGGTTGGCGTTCTTCAGGTCGTGGATCAGCTGCGCCAGATCCTCGATCGAGTAGATGTCGTGATGCGGCGGCGGGGAGATCAGGCCGACACCCGGTGTGGAGTGCCGCACCTCGGCGACCCAGGGGTACACCTTGTTACCCGGAAGCTGTCCGCCCTCACCGGGTTTCGCACCCTGGGCCATCTTGATCTGGAGATCGGTGCAGTTGGTCAGGTAGTGGCTCGTGACGCCGAACCGCGCCGAGGCCACCTGCTTGACCGCACTGCGCCGCCAGTCGCCGTTCTCGTCATGCTCGAACCGCTTGACGTCCTCGCCGCCCTCGCCCGAATTCGACCGGCCGCCAAGGCGATTCATCGCGATGGCCAGCGTCTCGTGGGCCTCGGCGGAGATCGAGCCGTAGCTCATCGCGCCCGTGGAGAACCGCTTCACGATCTCGCTGGCCGGCTCCACCTCATCAAGGGGCACCGGCGTGTGCACGCCGTCCTTGAACTTCAATAGGCCACGCAGCGAGGCCATCCGCTCACTCTGGTCGTCGACCAGCTTGGTGTACTCCTTGAAGACCGAGTACTGGCCGGTGCGCGTGGAGTGCTGCAGCTTGAACACGGTGTCGGGGTTGAACAGGTGGTACTCG
>JAVXWV010000565.1:0-14131 GCA_032230775.1 Mycobacterium sp.
CCGCGCTTGACCCGCGCGGTGCCGGTCTGCGCCGACCCGTTCGATCCAGCTGCGGTTTCCACTGCTATCTCCTCCAAATCGCTACTGATCCAGTCTAAAGGCGGCGGCAAATACAAAAGAATCCGCATATCAGCGGATGGCTTGCAACTGCCGTTCCTTTGCACCGCCCCGCACGTCGGCCAGCGCATTCGCCTCGTCGAGAAGCTCGCCTAGTTGCAGGGGGTACACGGTTTCGCCCTTCGCGACCAGTTCTTTGATCATTGTCTCATCGCACCAACGGTGGCCGTGAAGCGTGCGGCGCTCCAGCGCCGTGTGACCACCGGTCGACGGCTCGAAGCGGGTGGTGCGGTGGACGAAGAACAGCTCCTCGCTATGGATCACCGCGCCGTCGAACTCGAACACCGCCTCACGCCGCCAGACCGGACCGACGAGTTCGGCGGGGATCACCTGCAGACCGGTCTCCTCGGCGATCTCCCGCGCCGCGGCGTCGACCAGCGCCTCCCCGGGTTCCACCGCCCCGCCGATGGTGAACCACCACCGCGGCGCGTTGGCGGCGGCGGGGTCAGAGCCGCAGAACAGCAACACAGCGCCGTCGTCGTCGAGCAGAACCACTCGGGCAGACGTGCGCAGGCTCACTGCCGCCCGACCTCCGGCGGCGATGCCTCCGCACGCTCAGCGATCTCGAAATATGTTGGCGGGGCGGCTGTTCCGCCGAGATGAAGGAAGCGCACCATGGGTCGTTCCCGTAACCCAAGGGTGTCCCTGACGGCGTCGTTGTGGAAGCGTCGGGCCAGCAGCACCCGCGCCTCCGCATCGGCGAGTTCGGCCACCAGCGGCAGCGGCAGCGACGCGGGGTCGACGAGCGACAGTGCCGCGGTCAGCTCGTTTTCGGCGGCCTCGCGCGCCGTTCGTGGTGCCCGCTCGGCGGCGTCTGCCAGCGCCGCCAGCCGCTTGCCCTCCGGGGCGTCCCCATATCCGTCGACGGCGACGGCCCTTGCCACGACCGCCCGCCTGGCCAATATCCCATCGAGGGCCTGCCACGACAGGTCGTAGCGCACGTGCAGCCGGTCCAGCCTGTTGGCAGTCTGGAAGGCCCACAGGCCGATGAGGAGCAGCACCACGACCAGCAGCGCCAACGCACTGATCGCGACCCACGTGATCAACTACTTCCCCCGGTCGCTACGTTCTCCCCCTCGCCTGCGGCCGGGCGGTACCCCCAGCCCGCCGTTCCCGCCACCTGCACCTTTGCCCCGGCCCCTGCGACCGTCTCATAGACCCGCAGGATCTGGCGGGCCACCACCGACCAGTCGTATTGGCGCACCGCTTCGGCCGCAGCATCGATGAGTCGTGAGCGCACCACGTCGTTCTCCAGCACCTCGACCAGCCCCGCCGCCAGCGCCGCGGCGTCGTCGACAGGCACCAGTCGGCCTGCCTTGCCGTCGACAAGCACCCGGCGAAACGCGTCGAGGTCGCTGGCCACCACCGCGGTACCTGCCGCCATCGCCTCGACGAGCACGATGCCGAAGCTCTCCCCGCCGGTGTTCGGCGCGCAGTACACGTCGGCGCTACGCATCGCCGACGCCTTGGCAGCGTCGTCGACCTGACCGAGGAACCGCAGATGTCCGGCGAGTTTCCCGGCGTCCTCGCGCAGTTCCTCCTCGTCACCGCGGCCGACGATCAGGATCTCGATGTCTGCGAACCGCTCAACCAGCGTCGGCAACGCGCCGAGCAGCACCTCCATGCCCTTGCGGGGCTCGTCGAAGCGACCGAGGAACAGCACGGACTTGCCCGGCCGCGGGTAGCCGTCGAGCAGCGGCGCATTCGCGAACGACCCGACGTCGACGCCATTGGGAATCTCGACGGCGTCGCTGCCGAGCGCCTCCATCTGCCAACGCCGCGCAAGGTCCGAGACGGCGATACGGCCGACGATCTTCTCGTGCATGGGCCGCAGGATCGGCTCAAACACACTGAGTGTCAACGACTTTGTGGTCGACGTGTGGAACGTCGCGACGATCGGGCCTTCGGCGATGTTCAACGCCAGCATCGACAGGCTCGGCGCGTTGGGCTCATGCAGGTGCAGCACATCGAAATCACCCTGCAGGAGCCACCTTTTGACCATGCGATGGGTGGCGGGCCCGAACCGCAGCCGGGCCACCGAGCCGTTGTACGGGATCGGCACCGCCTTGCCTCCGGACACCACGTAGTCCGGGAGCTTCACGTGCGGTGACGACGGCGCCAGCACGCTGACCTCATGGCCGCGGTCGTGCATCACCTCGGCCAGCTGCAGCACATGCGACTGCACGCCTCCATGAACGTCGAACGAGTACGGACACACCATCCCGATGCGCATCAGGTCGCCGCCAACTTCGCGCGCCGCTCGTCGGACAGGTCTGCCAGCCACTGGGGCTGCATCATGTGCCAGTCGGCGGGGTGCGCGGCGATGTTCCTGGCGAAATTATCGGCCAGCTTCTGGGTGACGACGGCGACATCGCCCGAGGACGTGTCCAGCGGCGGATGCACCTGCGTGACCATGGTGTCGCGTAGGTAGTAGCTGTGCGTTGGCAGTAGCGCGGCTCCGGTATCGATCGCCAGCTTTGCCGGGCCCGCGGGCATGCGCGTGGGCTCGCCGAAAAGATCGACCGGCACGCCGCTGCGGGTGAGGTCGCGCTCGGCCATCAGGCACACAATCTTGTTGGCTCGCAGCCGCTCTGCCAGGACTTCATACGGCGAGCGATCACCGCCGGTAAGGGGCAGCATCTCGAAGCCCAGGCTTTCCCGGTACGCGATGAAGCGGCGATACAGCGACTCGGGCTTGAGGCGTTCGGCGACGGTTGTGAAGGTGCCGTGCTTGTACACCATCCAAACCCCGGACATGTCCCAGTTCCCGCTGTGCGGCAGCGCGATTATCGCCCCCCGGCCCGCGGCGAGGCCGGCCGCGAGATACTCGTGGCCGATTGACACCTCATCGAGCTCGCGGCCCAGCACCTCGAAGTCCATCGTCGGCAAGCGGAACGCCTCTCGCCAGTATCGGGCGTAGGAGGCCACTGAAGCACGAATCAGCCCGTCCGGCACCTGGGCCGGTGCCACGCCGAGCACCCGGGCCAGGTTCTTGCGCAGCTGCTCGGGACCCCCGCCGCGCGCGGCGTACTGCGCGCCGGCTCCAAAAGTATTGCGCGCCACCACTTCCGGCATCGCGCGAACGAGCCGCCAGCCGGCGGCGTAGCCCAAATCGGTGACATGGCCCCCGAACGGGAAACGGCTACCGCGTTCCGTCTTCTGTCCCGCCGGGGTGCTGGTCACGGCTCACTCGTCTCGGGCTTTTCGCCTGAGTTCGACGCCTCAGGCTGTTGCATCGGCTCCATGGCGCCCGGCGACGTTCGGACGGAATGCAACCGCTGACCCACCGTAACCAAGCTGGCGACCGCGAGCACCCACATCGCCACGTGCAACAGCCACGGCATGTGCAAGAACGGCACACCGGATAGCCCGGCGCCGACCAGCACGATGATCAGCCGTTCGGGTCGCTCGATGAGTCCGCCTTCGCCTGACAACCCGCTGGCCTCGGCACGGGCCTTGACGTAGGAGATCACCTGCGAGGTGACCAGGCAGATCAGCGTGGCCACGATCAGCGACGTGCTCTTCATCCCGAACGTCGCCCACCACAGCAGGCCGCAGAACACCGCCCCGTCACCGATTCGGTCGCAGGTGGCGTCCAACACCGCACCGAACCGGGTGCCACCGCCACGCTCGCGTGCCATCGCGCCGTCGAGCATGTCGGCGAGCACGAATATAAATACGGAGAATGCGCCCCACCACAGCTGACCGATCGGGAACAACGTCAGCGCGCTGAGCACCGTCCCCGCCGTGCCGAGAATGGTGATGCTGTCGGGCGTGAAGCCGGCCCGCAGCGCCGCCTTCGCGAGCGGCCGCGACAGCTTTTCGTAGGCCGCGCGGGTCATCAGATAGAAGTTGCTCACGGCTGCTTCGCCCACTCCGTGGCCAGAAGTTCGCGTGTATCGCGCAACAGCTGCGGAACAATCTTCGAGCCGCCGATGATCGTGATGAAGTTTGCGTCGCCGCTCCATCGCGGCACGACGTGCATGTGCAAGTGTTCGGCCAGCGATCCGCCGGCCGAGCCGCCCAGGTTCAGCCCGACGTTGAATCCGTGCGGCCGCGACACCGACTTGATCACGCGAATCACCTTCTGGGTGAACGCCATCAGCTCGGCGCTCTCCTCGAGGGTGAGGTCTTCGAGCTCAGCGACCCGCCGGTACGGAACCACCATCGTGTGCCCGGGATTGTACGGATAGAGGTTGAGCACGATGTAGACCAGGTCGCCGCGCGCGACCACCAGGCCGTCCTCGTCGGGCATTGTGGGGATGTCGGTGAACGGCTGGGTGGACGCCGTGGACCCGCCCTTCATCGGCGCCTCGGCGATGTAGGTCATCCGGTGCGGCGTCCACAGTCGCTGCAAGTGGTCGGGCTCACCGACGCCGTGGTCGACGATCGTGCGGTCGTCCTGCCTGGTCTGCTCCTCGCGCGAGCGCTCGTCGCCCTCGCTCACGTTCCGGTGCCCACCTTGAGCAGTTCAGCTGTCGGAGCGGCGTTTTCGCGGCTGGCGATCCACTCGGCAATCAGGCGGACGGCCTCGTCGCGCGGCACGCCGTTGACCTGGGTGCGGTCACCGAAGCGGAAGCTCACCGCGTTCGCCTCCACGTCACGGTCGCCGGCCACAAGCATGAACGGCACCTTCTGATTCGTGTGGTTGACGATCTTCTTGGCCATCCGGTCGTCGCTGGCGTCCACCTCGGCCCGAATGCCGTGCATCTTCAATTGCGTAGCAAGGCCGTTGAGGTACGGGATGTGATCGTCGGCGACCGGAATGCCAACCACCTGCACCGGCGCCAGCCACGCGGGGAACGCACCGGCATAGTGCTCGGTGAGGATGCCGAAGAACCGTTCAATCGACCCGAACAGCGCGCGGTGGATCATCACCGGCCGCTGCCTGCTGCCGTCTGCTGCGGTGTACTCCAGCTCGAACCGCTCGGGGAAGTTGAAGTCCAGCTGGATCGTCGACATCTGCCAACTGCGGCCAAGTGCGTCCTTGACCTGCACCGAGATCTTCGGACCGTAGAACGCCGCGCCGCCAGGGTCGGGCACCAGATCCAGCCCGGAGGCGGCGCCAACCTCGGCGAGCACGCTGGTGGCTTCCTCCCACATCTCGTCGGAGCCGACGAACTTGTTCGGATCCTTGGTCGACAGCTCCAGATAGAAGTCCGTAAGGCCGTAATCGCCGAGCAGGTCGAGCACGAACCTCAGCAGCGACGTCAGCTCGTCGCGCATCTGGTCGCGCGTGCAGTAGATGTGCGCGTCGTCCATCGTCAGGCCGCGCACCCGAGTCAGGCCGTGCACCACACCCGAGAGCTCGTAACGATAGACAGTGCCGAATTCGAACAGCCGCAACGGAAGTTCGCGATAGGACCGCCCACGCGACCGGAAGATCAGACAGTGCATCGGGCAGTTCATCGGCTTGAGGTAGTAGTCCTGCCCCGGTTTGCGCACCGTCCCGTCGTCGTTGTACTCGGCGTCGAGGTGCATCGGCGGGAACATGCCGTCGGCGTACCAGTCAAGGTGGCCGGAGATCTTGAAGAGCTCGGCCTTCGTGATGTGCGGGCTGTTTACGAACTGGTAGCCGGCCTCACTGTGCTTGCGTCGCGAGTAGTCCTCCAGCTCCCGGCGGATGATGCCACCCTTGGGATGGAAAACCGCTAGGCCGGAACCGATTTCGTCGGGGAAGCTGAACAGGTCCATTTCCGCACCGAGCTTGCGGTGGTCGCGGCGCTGTGCCTCCTCGATGAACTCCAGGTGCTTGTCGAGCGCCTCCTGCGACTCCCATGCGGTTCCGTAAATGCGCTGGAGGCTGGCGTTGCTCTGGTCGCCCCGCCAGTACGCGGCGGAGCTGCGAGTCAGCTTGAACGCCGGAATGTATTTCGTGGTGGGGATATGGGGGCCGCGGCACAGGTCGCCCCATTCCCGTTCGCGGGTACGGGGATTGAGGTTGTCGTAGGCGGTCAACTCGTCATCAGAACCAGGGGGGCCGACCTCCATCACCTCGGGGTCCCCGGACTTGTCGTCGACGAGTTCAAGCTTGTACGGCTCGTTCGCAAGCTCTTCGCGGGCTTCATCTTTGGACTCGTAGACCCGCCTCGAGAACAGCTGGCCTTCCTTGACGATCTGGCGCATGCGCTTTTCCAGCTCCTCCAGGTCCTCTGGAGTGAACGCGCGCTGTACGTCGAAGTCGTAATAGAAGCCGTCGGTGATCGGCGGCCCGATGCCGAGCTTGGCATCCGGGAACATGTCCTGCACCGCCTGCGCAAGCACGTGCGCCGACGAGTGCCTGATGACGCTGCGGCCGTCGGCGGTGTTGGCGGCCACCGGCGTCACCTCGACGTCGCTGTCCGGCGTCCAGGACAGGTCACGCAGCCGGCCGTCGGCGTCGCGCACGACGACGATCGCGTCCGCAGCGCCCCGGCTTGGCAGCCCGGCCTCACGGACCGCTGCCCCGGCGGTGGTCCCGGCAGCGACCCGGATCGGGGCTGCTGGGGCGGGGCTGGCGGGCGCGCTCATTGGGGGCTCTCCAAACTTTCGGTGATGCGGGCGGTGTGCGGGTCTGCACTGAACGCGACCATGCTATCGGGGCGAGTGGTCATGCCCCCAGGCCAATAGGGCTCTTCAGCCACTCCTGCTCCAGCCCGGCGAGCCCCGCCGACCAGCCGACCGCCCCGAGCAACCACAGTGTGGCCACCACGATCGCCCCGGTAAGCGCCGCGCCGGTGGCCTGCACCCACCGCCCCTGGCGGCGGAACCACGCCATCACCTTGTCGTAGCGCTTGCGCGTATAGGCCAGCAGCCGCCGCGCCCAGTCGAATTCGGTGGCCAGAATCGCCAGTCCTACGAACACGATCGCCCAGCCGGGCCCCGGGTATGGAATCGCGACGATGCCTACCGCGAGCACCGCAAGACCGATGATGGCGACCGTGATCCGGTAGCCGAACTCGGCCGCGGGTTTGTCTCGCAACCGGTCGCGCCAGCGCGCCCAGCGTCGCTTCACGGCTGTCCCGGGTTCAGCTTCACGAACAGCGCGTTGGCCTCCGCCAGGACGGCTTCCCCGTTGAGCAGCCGTCCTGTGAGGAACATCTTGCGTCCGTCGACGCGGTCGACACCGGCGTCGACCTGTAGTTGGGTTTCGATCGGCACGATCGCTCTGTAGTCGACGTGCAAGAACGCGGTGCGCTGGTAGAGGCTGCGGGTGAGCCTGAACGCGGTGAAGCCGAGCAGCGAGTCGAACAGCTGCGCGATGCACCCGCCGTGTACGGCGCCATTGCGGCCCAGGTGGAAGCGGCGGAAGTGCACCTCTCCCCGAATCCGGCCGTCGTCGGTCTTCTTGTACTCCGCCGGGATACCGAGCACACCGCCCCGGTTGGGCAGGTCCATCCGACGGCCCGCAGGCGACGACCACTCATCGGTTTGGTAGGGGGCGAGCAGCGTCGACACCTTCTCGATCATGTCGGCGGCCTCGGTGATCACGTGATCGGGCGCGTCGGCGGCACGGGCATGGTCCTGCAGCGTCCGGACTGCTTCGACGAACCTGCCGTAGTCAGGGCCGCCACGAACGGTGGGCTCGGACGGGCTGAAATCGCCGCCGCGATGCTCCTCTGCGAATTCAGTGGTCACCCGCTCACCGTAATTGCCTGCTCAGCCGCCGGCTGACCCGGCTTTGCTCAGCGTGTCGAACTCCTCGTCGGACAGCTCGATCTCCGCGGCCGCGACGTTCTCCTCTAGATGCGCGACCTTCGACGTGCCGGGGATCGGCAGCATCACCGGCGAGCGCTTCAACAGCCAAGCAAGCGCGAGCTGAGACGGGCTGGCGTGGTGGTCGGCGGCGATGCGCTGCAGCGGGCCGTCGGCTGCGGCGAGCGGGCCAGCGGCCAGCGGGAACCAGGGAATGAACCCGATGCCCTCGGCGGTCACCTTGTCGAGCAGCGGCTCGGCGGCACGCATGGACAGGTTGTACATGTTCTGCACAGACACGATTGGGGCGACCTTCTGGGCGGCCGCGAGCTGCTCGACGTTGACCTCGGACAGGCCGATGTGGCGGATCTTGCCCTCTTGTTGAAGCGTCACCAGTTCGCCGATCTGGTCCTCGGCAGGAAACTTGTCGTCGATGCGGTGCAGCTGAAAAAGGTCGATGGTGTCCACGCGGAGACGGCGCAGGCTCATCTCACATTCCTGGCGGAGGTAAGCCGGGTAGCCGAGGACTGGCCATTCGTCGGGGCCGGTGCGCAGCAGACCCGCCTTCGTCGCTATGACGAGACCCTCGGGATAGGGGTGCAGCGCCTTGCGGATCAGCCTCTCGGACACGAACGGGCCGTAGGAGTCCGCGGTGTCGATGAAGTTGACGCCGAGTTCGACGGCGCGGCGCAGGACACGGATGCACTCGTCGGGGTCGGACGGCGGTCCCCAGACGCCCTTGCCGGTCAGGCGCATCGCACCGAATCCCAGGCGGTTGACCGTAAGGTCGCCGCCGATAGTGAACGTAGTCATGTTCCGCACCGTACGCCGAGGATGACATTGTGTCCGTGTGAAGTTGAGCGACCTTTCTGCGTTGTCGTTGACGTATTCCGAAGTGGGCGCGACAGCGGGCCTGTTGCCCGCCGGATATCACCATGTGCAGAAATCGGCGGTCATCGGGCGCGGGCGGAGCCGGTTCGAGGACGCCGCCGACAAAGGCATGCGATGGGGCATGCTGCGCGGCGCCGGTTTGCGCGTCGAGGCAACGACCGAAGTCGCCGCGGTGGGTTCGGAAGTGATCGTGCACCTGGGCCCGGTGCCGGCGCCGTGTCGGGTGGTGTACGTCGTCGACGAACCCGACCAGCGCGGATTCGCATACGGGACGCTACCGGGCCACGCCGAATCGGGAGAGGAACGGTTCGTCGTGCGTTACGACCCGGCGACCGAAGAGGTGCACGCGGACGTGACGGCGTTCGCCCGGCACGCGATCTGGTGGAGCAGGCTGGGCTCGCCCGTCACGTCGGTGGCCCAGCGGGTGATCACCGAGCGCTATCTGCGGGCGCTGTAGCCATCATGCCTATTCGTGGTTTACACCGCTGAGCAGCGCGTAGCCTAAGAAGTCAGTGGCACGACGATCGGACGGTGGTTGTGAACGATCCAGGCGGGGTGGAGGCTGCCCATCTGCACATCGCGGAGCTTGTGCAGCAGTTGTATGGCAGGCCGGACACGGATTCGGACACGGTGGTCGCCGAGCTGGCCGAGCATGCCGCGATCGAGATTCCGGGTGCCCAGTACGCGGGCGTCACGGTCACCCGCAACGCCAAGCGCATCGACACCCCGGCCGCGACACACAAGTGGCCGATCCTGCTCGACGAGATTCAGCAACTTCACCGAGAAGGTCCGTGCCTGACCGCGGCGTGGGAGGAGAAGACCGTCCACGTTGCGGACCTGGAGGCCGACCAGCGGTTCCCCCTGTACCGCGAGGACGCGTTGCAAAGGACGCCTATCCGGTCCGTCATGGCGTTCCAGATGTTCATCGCCGGGGAAACCATGGGAGCGCTGAACGTCTATGCCGAGGCGCCGCATGCCTTCGGGCACGAGTCCAGGGACATTGGCTTGATCTTCGCCGCGCATTCCTCGGTGGCATGGAATTCGGCGCGGCGCGACGAGCAGTTCAAGCGTGCGTTGGCCAGCCGCGACACCATCGGCCAGGCCAAGGGCATGATCATGGAACGCTACGGCGTCAATGCAGTTCAGGCGTTCGAGCTGCTGCGCAAGCTGTCGCAGGATTCGAATGTGCCGCTGGTCCAGGTTGCGACTGAACTTGTCTCGAAGGCGCTGTCGGACAGCTAGGCCATCGAGTTAGCCACTGTCGCAAGCGAATACGCCTCAGCTGATGGCTAGGCGGCGTCGTCCTGCAGACAGGCCGCCCGTGAAGTGCTTGGACGGACGATGCGCAATGCGCGGTCTGGACGGACCCCCGACACACTCGGACGCAGGGCAATCAGTGAACCCGAACGGACGACACCCAACGGTCCTGTGCCCGCGAAGCACGCGATTCCCGCTCGTCGCACCTCGAAGAGCGCCTTCGCCTGGCGGTATCCGACCCGCACCCCTAACGCGCAAACGATTAGCAGCCCGCCTACACCTGGCAGAGCCACTGCGGCCAACGCCGACAATGAAGCAGGTACAAACAATGCGCGGATGGTGTGCTCGAGGAATGACCCCAATCCCGACTGGACGATGGCGTTCCGCGCCGGCGATGAGATCCCGGAGACGGGCAACTCGTTACTCAAGCCCGTGGTCGCGATGCCGCCAAGGGTCTCGAGCGGGGCGATGTCAGCGGGCAATGCCATGCCCCCGGCAAGGAAAGTCGGCGCGACCTGATCCGGTTCCGAGGCCCAGGTACCCAGCAGTGGCTCCGTTGCATCCGGCTTGACGCCTCCGCCGACGGTCGAAGTTGCGGTGACCGTCGGACCGGAAAGCATGGTGAGAAGGGCAGAGGGCAGTTGCGCGAGCGTGGCAACCGCCGTGACAACCACATGGGTAACCGAGGTGAGCATCTCTTGAATCAACGTGATCGCGTCGGTAATCGGCGTTGGAGAAGTGGGCAGCGCAAGCAGCGCGCCAGGAACCGACGCGAAGACATTCACGGCCGTTGCCAATGCATTCGTCATCGGCTCGAAGACAGTGGATACGGGTGCGGGCGGATTGGTCGCGGGCGGGACCTCGGTCGACTCCGATGCGACCACGGGTTGATCGGACGCGACCACCGTCTGATCGGACGCGACCTTATTCGGATCCGCTCCGGTCGGGCTGGGATCAGCCGCGGTGGGGCCCGATCCGTCGTTGTTGCTCTGGGTGTTCGTGGCGTTGCTCTGGGTGTTCGTGGCCGCGGGCTTTGTAACCGCAGGTCCCGGGTTGTTTAAATGCGGCTGACTCAATTTCTGGATCGAACGAAGCGTGCTTGTCAAGCCCTGAACGGTGGCCTGAAAAGTCGTCCGCAGTGGGTTGGCAACTTTCGTGGCAGGCGCGTTAGCCGATCCGGCATCTGCGCTCGGCGAATCTGCACCCTGGCTCTGTCCTCCCGAACCGGTGGACTCGGTGTCGGCCCATGCGATCCCGCCACCCGCACTGCCGAAGAAGAGGCAGGCAGAAAGCGCGCAGATACTCGCTGCAAGGCGCACACGCGTCGTAGTGATGATTCCCTCCCACCAGAAAGGGGCTTCGTCGGTAGGTTATCTATGACCATTGTCACACACTCCGGCGCTAGCTATCAAAAACCTGCGATTAAATCCTCCTAACCCGCAATAAAATCCTCCTGTTGATGACGGGCAGCAAACCATTGCTGCAAAGGTGGCCATGAAAGCGGCCTCCTGGGGCCTGGTGCGAGTGTCCGCAGACTGGTGAATCGCGGGTCAGCGTGCCGCGAATCAGAGCCCGAACTGGTCCTCGATCACGCCGAGCCAGATCTGAGCGGCGTCGATGGCCACCTTCTCACTGATGAAAGCGTGCTGGGTTCCGGTGTACATGTCGCGGAAAGCGCGTTCGAGGCGAGTGCCCTCCCGGATCGAACTCGTGCCTGCGACCAAGTGAGCCCATTCGGCGCAGCCCCGGGCGACATCGGTTGCGTACACCGCGGCGGCGCGCATGTCGGCCCGCAAGGCGGGGGTTAGCTCGTCGCCCGCGGCGACCGCGGCCTCTGCTGTCGCGAATGCGTCAAGCACCAGCAGACGCGCGGCTCGCCAGCCGGCGACATGGTGGGAGAGGCCTTTCTGGAATGTCGGGCGGCTTGCCAATGACGCCATGTCACTCATTCGGAACTTCGACGCAGCCAGCTCCTGGACATCATCGAGCATGCTCTTGGCGACACCGAGTGCCCACGACGCGTGACCGGCAGCAGTCACCGGCATCAGCCCCATGCGAGTGGCCGGTGACGTACCCCGGCGCGGCTCGCGGACGAACAGTGGAAAGGTCCGGCGTTCGGGCACGAACACATCCTCGGTGCTGTAGTCGTACGAGCCAGTTCCCTTGAGCCCCTGCACATGCCAGCCATCGTTGAACGAAATCTCATCGCGCGGAACCACCGCCACCTGCATATCGGGGATTCCTTCGGCGATCCAGCGCATGTCGCCGTTGTCCATCGGGAAGAAGCCCGCGGCGACGTATTGCGCGTGGCCGACGCCCGATCCGAAACTCCACGATCCGCTCAACCTGTAACCACCATCGACGACTGTCCCCTGCCCATTGGGGAAGAACTGGCCGCCCATCGTGACGTGATTGTCGTGAGCGGTGAACACCTCCGCGAAGCCGTCGTCGGACAGATACGCCGCCGACGCGAACGACGACGGGAGGTTGGCGATACCGATCCAGCCGAATGAACCATCCTGCCAAGCCATTTCGATCCAGGTCTCGATCATCTGAGCGAACGAGGGCTCAACACCGCCTGCCGCAACGGGATTGAACGCCGACATCAGCCCACTACCCCACATTTCATCGACAATCGCGCCGGTGAGCGTGCGTATCCGTTCGGATTCGGCGGCCTCGGCCCGGACGAGGTCCCGCATGCCCCGAGCCAACGCAACAACCTGGTCCTCCACCTCAGCCGTCGACGTCATTGGTGCTCTCCTATCGCCGATTTCGAGCTTGGTGCTCACTTGGGAAATCCGAACAGCTCAACGACGCCATGGTCGCGGCCCGCGGTGTATCCGCCGTCGACGGCAATGGCCTGACCGGTGACGAAGGACGCGTCGGGAGACACGAGGAACGCCGCCATGGCTGCTATCTCCTCCGGCCTGCCCAGTCGTTGCAGAGCGTGCTCCTCGGTGATCGACGCCTTCGGAGCCTCCATCCCCGGCATTCCGAAGACGCTGTCGAGCATCGGCGTTGCGATGAAACCGGGGCAGATCGCGTTTGCCCGAATACCGCTCGGGCCATAGTCGAGCGCGATGTTCTTGGTGAGCAGGACGACGCCACCCTTGGCGGCGTTGTACGAGCTGCCCCCCGCCGTGCCTTCGAGGCCCTCGATGCTGGCGACGGTGACGATGGACCCACGCTCGCCGTCGACTCGGGGCTGATCGATCATCCTGGCCAGGGCCGCCTTCGCCACGAGAAACGTGCCGGTGAGATTGATCCCGATCACCCGGTCCCATTCGGCCCGATCGAGCAAGTGGACCGGGCCGCCGCCTGCGACGCCTGCCGCGTGGACGACACCGTCGAGGCGGTCCGGCACGGCGGCCAGTGTGGCGGCGACCGCGGCTTCGTCGGTGATGTCGGCCGTCACGAATGTGAACCGCGGACCGAGATCGGGCGCGGGGGTCAGATCGGCGCCGACTACGGTGCCGTCTTCGGCCAGCAGACGACGCGCAGTTGCCAGGCCGATGCCCGACGCTGCTCCTGTCACGACGAACGTGCGGAGGTGGGCGCGGTCGGAGCTTGCCACGGACGAGTTCCTCTCGGTAGCGCCGGCGCGGGGTGCCAGGCAGAGGAAGTCTGACACCGCGGCCGCCCCTCTAACCGGCTTTCGGTGTCTCACTCCGGTCGCAGACTGGCCCGTGGCGATACATCTCGCCGGCGTCAGCCGCCCTCTGCAGTGCGGCCGCAGACTGGGCCGTCCTGCACGGCAATATGCGGGCACTTCGGCGGTGGCTGCGCTGGCGGCGTTGGCGGCGTTGGCGGCATACCAATCACGTCGGGCCAACACTTTGCTGGGTCCGCTCCGTAGCCGAAGCGTGATGGAGCCGTGATCGAATTCCTAAGGCGCGCCTAAACTTCCACTCTTCGTTTCACCAATACAATCACACAATTGACAACCTCGTCATTTCAAGGGATGTAGAGCCATGCGTGCGGTAGTGCGGTGTTTTGTTGTGCTGTTTGGAATCGCTGCGACGGTGGTTACGGGACCGGCCGACGTGAGCCTGACGGCGGCAAGCCAGCCATTTGGGGCCGTCATCGCATCGGTGCTACCAACGCGGGGCGAGGTGGTGGGTGTGGCGCACCCCGTGGTGGTGACGTTCACTGCGCCCGTCGCCAATAGGCGCTTGGCCGAGCGCGCCATTGA
>JAVXWV010000598.1:0-3611 GCA_032230775.1 Mycobacterium sp.
GCCGCCAACGCCGACAACAAGCGGCTCAACGACGGCGTCGTCGCGAACGTCTATACAGTTCAGCATCAAGCCGGCTGTACCAACAATGTGACAATCAGCCCGCAGTTGCAGCTGGCGGCGGAATGGCACGCCAATGACGTGCTCAACAATCGCGCACTCGACGCCGACACCGGCTCCGACGGGTCGACGGCGCAGGACCGCGCCAACGCCGCTGGGTTCAATGGCGTCGTCGCCGAAACCGTAGCGATCAACCCGGCGCTGGCGATCAACGGCATCGAGATCATGAACCAGTGGTACTACCGCCCGGACTACATGGCAATCATGTCGAACTGTGCCAACTCAAAGATGGGCGTCTGGTCGGTGAACAGCCTGGACCGCAGTGTCGTCGTAGCGGTCTACGGCCAACCCGGTTAGCTGAGTGTCGGATCTTGTTGCGATCGCAAATTTGCCCGCGTCGATGATTTTGTCCATTCCGCCACGAAACCAAGTGGCCAAGGCGGCAGAATCGAGTAGCTGACTACTCGCGCCAACGACGCGCGAACTTCGTACGTTGATTCCGCAAGCAGCCAGCCTGCAGATTTGCCAAGCAAGCGGAGGAACGAATCATGAAAGCCAACGCTCGATACTCAACATTGCTCCCACTGACCGCGGCGATTGCCGCAGTCGCCGTCGCCCTTCCGGCGCCAGCGCAAGCCGATCCCCTGCCGTACGGCCCCGACACCTGTATTCAGGGCTACGTCTGGCGTGAAGCACGTGGCGGCGACACCGTGTGCGTCACGCCAGATGTGCGCTCGACGGTCGCCCAGCAGAACTCCACGCCGGGCGCCAACAAGGACCCTAACGCTGGGTCCGGACCACAGTCCTGCTCGCAGGGCTACGTCTGGCGGGAGGCCTTCGACGGCGACACCATCTGCGTTACGCCCGGGTTCCGGCAGCAGATGTTCGACGCCAACGCGGCCGCATCATCCCGCAAGCAGGCCAACGCACCAGCACCGGCGGCACCGGCACCCGCCCCTGCACAGAACCCATTGTGCGGCAGCGGCATCCCGTTCCTGCCGGGATGCTGAACACCGTCAAAATCCCAGTCGGCCTAGCTGTTTCGGGTCGCGCTGCCAGTTCTTCGCGATCTTGACACGCAGGTCGAGGTACACCTTCGTGCCGAGCAGCTTCTCGATCTGGGTGCGCGCGGCGGTGCCCACCTCGCGCAGCCTGGCACCGCCCTTGCCGATCACGATGCCCTTCTGGCTGTCGCGTTCGACGTAGAGGATGGCGTGTACATCGATCAGATCGTCGCGGCCCTCGCGCGGGCTGACCTCCTCGATGACGACCGCCAGTGAGTGCGGCAGCTCGTCGCGCACGCCTTCCAGCGCGGCCTCGCGGATCAGCTCGGCCATCAACACTTCCTCGGGCTCGTCGGTGAGCTCCCCGTCGGGGTAGAACGCAGGGCCGGGCGGCAGCTGAGCAGCGAGCACGTCGGTCAAGACGTCGAGGTTCTCACCCGTGGTCGCCGACACCGGAACGATCTCGCTATCCGGCCCAACGAGCTCGCTGACGGCGAGCAGCTGTGCGGCGACCCGGTCCCTCGAGACCTTGTCGGTCTTGGTCACGACGGCCAGCAGCGTGGTGTTCGGCGCGATCGCGCGGATCTGCTCGACGATCCATCTGTCGCCGGGGCCGATCTTCTCGTCGGCGGGGATGCACAGCCCGATGACGTCGACCTCCGAATAGGTGCCCTTCACGAGGTCGTTGAGCCGCTGGCCGAGCAGTGTGCGCGGCCGGTGCAGGCCTGGTGTATCGACGAGGATGATCTGGAAGTTCTCTCGGTGCACGATGCCGCGAATCGTGTGCCGGGTGGTCTGCGGGCGGTTCGAGGTGATCGCCACCTTCGCACCGACAAGCGCGTTGGTCAGCGTCGACTTTCCGGTGTTCGGTCTTCCGACAAAGCAGACGAAGCCGGAACGAAACTCGGTTTCGCGGACGCGAGGAGCAGATTCGGTCAAAGCACAGCGCCTGCGCGGTCGGTGACGATGACCGTCGCATCGGCCGACAGCTCGCGCACCGCGGCCACGCCCGCGTCGTCGGCCGAGCCACCCACCAACACGGCGGCCTCCAGACCGCTCGCGCCGCTGGACACCGCCGCAGCGACGGCCGCCTGCAGCGCGGTCAACTGCAGGGCAGCCAACGCGACGGGCGCGCCGGCATAGGTGCGGCCGTCCAGGTCGCGCACCGCAGCTCCGCTGGGCGCCTCGGCCCTGCCCATCGCACCACGGGCCAGCACGACCAGTTTGGCGTCCTCGACGTCGAGCTCGGTCATCCGCGCTCCTGTTCCGCGGCCTCGGTCGGGCAGACGAGCACGGTGCCGACCCGGACCCTGCCACGATGATCCGGCCCGCCTTCGGCCCGCAGCCGAAGCCCGTCCCACATCACTTCCGCGCCGGGCAACGGGACACGGCCCAGCTCAAGGGCCAGCAGGCCGCCGACGGTATCGACGTCGAGATCCTCGTCGAACTCGATGTCGTACAGCTCGCCGAGATCCTCGATGGGCAGCCGCGCCGACACCCGGAAATGCTTGTCGCCCAGGTCTTCCACCGGCGCGACCTCGTCGGTGTCGTACTCGTCGGCGATCTCACCGACGATCTCCTCAAGCACGTCCTCGATGGTGACCAGGCCCGCGATGGCACCGTACTCATCGACGAGCAGCACCATGTGGACGCGGTCGCGCTGCATCTCGCGCAGCAGCGCGTCGAGCGGTTTGGAGTCAGGAACGAACACCGCCGGGCGCAACACCTCCGACACCTCGGTGTCGCGACCGCCGTTGATCGAGTAATACGTCTTCTGCACAAGGTCTTTGAGGTAGACCACGCCGACGACGTCGTCGACGTTCTCCCCGATCACCGGGATCCGCGAATGGCCGCTGCGCACTGCCAACGACGTCGCTTGACCCGCTGTCTTATCGCTTTCGATCCACACCATCTCGGTGCGCGGCACCATCACCTCGCGGGCCGGGGTGTCGCCCAACTCGAACACCGACTGGATCATCCTGCGCTCGTCGTCGGCCACCACACCGCGCTGCTGGGCCAGGTCGACCACCTCGCGCAGCTCGATCTCCGAGGCGAACGGGCCGTTTCGGAACCCGCGGCCCGGTGTCAGCGCGTTACCGATCAGCACCAGCAGCCGGCTGACCGGGGTGAGCAACACCGAGATCGCCTGCAGCGGAAGCGCGGCCAGCAATGAGATGGTGTAGGCGTGCTGACGGCCCACCGTGCGTGGCCCGACACCGATCGCCACGAAACTCACCACAGTCATGATGGCGGCCGCGGCAGTCAGGCCCCAGCCAACGCCGAGGAGGCCGTCGAGGTAGGCGACCAGCAGCACCGTCGCGGTCACCTCGCAGGTGATGCGTAGCAGCACAACGAGATTGATGTACCGCGGGCGCTCGCCCATCACGCGCGCCAGGCGCACTGCGCCGGGGCGTTCGTCACGAACCAGTTCCTCGACGCGCGCCACCGACACCGTGCTGATGGCGGCGTCAATGGCCGCGAACAGCCCGCCGAGGCCGATGAGCGCGATCGCGCCGAGCAGCGGGGCTATACCGGTCACGGCTCGTCGAA
>JAVXWV010000603.1:0-4317 GCA_032230775.1 Mycobacterium sp.
AGGACCATCAGCGGCCGCACGGCCGTCATCACCGGCGCGGCGTCCGGCATCGGCCGGGCACTGGCGCAACGGCTTTCGGCGCATAGTTGCCCCGTTGCCATCGCCGACATCGACGAGAAGGGCCTCAAGGAAACCGAGGCCTCACTGCACGGCCCCACTCTGCTGCGGGTGCTCGACGTTGCCGACGCCGCGGCACAGCGTGACTTCGCAGCTGAGGTGCGCGACTGGGCGCCGCGGCCGCTGGGCGCGGTGTTCAACAACGCAGGCGTTGCCACTTCCTCCAGCGTGCTGGACACCGTACCCGAGGACGACGACTGGCTGTGGAACATCAACTTCCACGGTGTGGTCAACGGCACCCGCGCGTTCCTGCCGATCCTCGTCGAACAGGACGAAGGCGCGATCGTCAACACGTCGAGCGTATTCGGCCTCGTCGGCATGCCCAACCAAAGTGCCTACTGCTCGGCCAAATTCGCCGTTCGTGGCTTCACCGATTCGCTTCGCCAGGAGTTGCGCGGCACCGGCGTGACCGCCATCAACGTCCACCCCGGTGGCATCAACACCAACATCGTCCGCAATGCACGGTGGCGCAAGGACCCCGAGGGCCGGGGCCGCACGCAGGACCAGGTGGTGAAGGAGTTCGCCGCCATCACACTGACGCAGCCGGACAAGGCCGCCGAGATCATCCACCGCGGGGTGGAGCGGGGCAAGGCCCGCATCCTCGTCGGTCCCGACGCGTATCTGTTCGACACTCTTGGGCGGCTGGCGCCGACGAGCTATTACGACCTGCTCGGCCGGCTCGAGTCGGTCCTGCGGCGTCGTAGCCGGGCAAGCGCCACAGCCGAGGTGACCGCGCCATGAGCGCGGCGGCGCACCTGCCTCCCGGGCCTCGCTGGCCGGTCGCAGTTCAGGGTGCCGCGTACCTGGCCTCGCGCCGACGGTTCATGCAAGCGCTTGGCAAGCGTTATGGCAGCGCATTCACCGTGAAGCTGCCCTTCTTCGGTCCGACGGTGATCATCAGTGATCCCGTTCTGGTCAAGCAGTTCTTCCAGACGCGAACCGATGTCGTGCGCAGTGTGGAACCGAATCTCGACCTGGTGCTGGGACCGGGTTCGACGTTTGGGCTGCAGGACGAGGAGCATCGCAGGCGCCGCAAGCTGCTCGTGCCGCCGTTTCACGGCAAGCGGATGAGGGCCTACGAGAATCTGGTCGAAGAGGAAACTCTCAAGGAGATCGCCACCTGGCCTGAGGGGCGGGAGTTCGCGGTTCTCCCTTCGACGAATCGGATCACCTTGAACGTGATCTTGCGAGCGGTGTTCGGGGCCCAGGGCGCCGAGTTCGATGCGCTGCGCAAGCTGATGCCTTCGTTGGTGGCATTGGGATCGCAGCTTGTCTTCCTCCCGTTCCTGCACCGCGATCTGGGTCCGTGGAGTCCGTGGGGCCGATTCCTTGGCCTGCGGCGGGAATTCGACGTGATCGTCGAGTCGTTGATCGATCGCGTCGCCGCAGACCCGAACCTCGAACAGCGCGACGACGTGTTGTCCCTGATGCTGCAGTCCCGGTACGAGGACGGAACGGCGATGTCGCGCAGCGATCTCGCCGACGAGCTCTTGACCCTGCTGGCCGCCGGACACGAAACCACCGCAACGCAATTGGCGTGGGCGGTCGAACGGTTGCGCAGGCATCCCGGCGTGGTCTCGCGGTTGGTCGATGAGGTCGACGCAGGCGGCTCGGATCTGCTGCAGGCCACCATCCACGAGGTGCAGCGCAGTCGACCGGTCATCGACGGAGCGGCCCGGCAGGTCATAGCACCGGATATGCCGTTGGGGCAGTGGGTAATTCCGCACGGGTACACCGTCCAGGTCGATATACCATTGACCCACCAGAACGCCTACCCGTACCCCGACCGGTTCGACCCGGACCGGTTCCTGACCGAGAGTCCGGATATGTACTCGTGGGTGCCGTTCGGCGGCGGAACCCGCCGATGCCTTGGCGCCGCTTTCGCGAACATGGAGATGAACGTCGTCCTTCGCACCATGCTGCGGGAGTTTCGGCTGGTGCCGACGAATGCGCGGGAGGAGCGGTTGCACAGCCGCGGCGTCGCATTCGCGCCGAGCGGAGGCGGCCGCGCGGTGGTCTATCGGCGGATCCACAGCAGGTCAGAGCGACATGCCGAAGTAATGAACGCCACGACTACTTCATGAAGGGTGAATTCGCATGCGCGCGGTCGTAATCACAAAGCACGGTGACCTGTCGGTCCTTCAACTGCAGGAACGTCCTGATCCGCCGCCCCCCGGCCCGGGGCAGGTGCGTATTGCGGTCCGAGCGGCGGGGGTCAACTTCGCCGACCACCTCGCCAGGGTCGGCCTCTATCCCGAGGCACCGAAGCCGCCCGCCGTCGTCGGCTACGAAGTGGCCGGGACCATCGATGCCGTAGGCGACGGCGTCGATCCCGCACGGGTGGGGCAGCGGGTATTCGCAGGCACCCGGTTCGGCGGTTACGCGGAGATCGTCAACGTGCAGGCGGCCGATGCCGTCCCACTGCCCGAGACGTTGAGCTTCGAGCAGGGTGCCGCGATACCGGTCAACTACGCCACGGCGTGGGCGGCGTTGCACGGTTACGGTTCACTGCGGGCGGGCGAGCGGGTGTTGATCCACGCGGCGGCAGGCGGTGTCGGCATCGCGGCGATCCAATTGGCCAAGGCCGCCGGTGCGGAGATCCACGGCACCGCGTCGCCAGGCAAGCATCAGCGACTCACCGAGATGGGCGTAGACCGCGCCATCGACTATCGCCGCGACGGCTGGTGGAAAGGCTTGCCGCCCTACGACATTGTGCTGGACGCCATCGGCGGCAAGTCCCTGAAGCGCTCGTATGACCTGCTACGTCCTGGCGGCCGGCTCGTCGGTTACGGCGTCTCCGCATTGCAGCAGGGGGAGAAGCGATCGGTGCGTACTGCGCTGCCGCAGCTGCTGCCGATGTTGCGTGGGTTCAACCTGGTCAAACAGCTCAGCGAGTCCAAGGCCGTGAGCGGGCTGAACATCCTTGCGCTGTGGGACGACCGCGGCACACTCCAACCGTGGATCGAGCCGTTGTCACAGGCGATCTCCGACGGTGTCGTCGAACCCGTAGTCCACGCGGCGGTGCCGTTCGCCAAAGCCGGTGAGGCTCACCGCATCCTAGCCGCGCGCGAGAATGTCGGCAAGGTCGTATTGGTGCCTTAGTGTTCCGATGTAGCGGTCGCCCGCGCTTGCTCGAGGAGCGTGGGGTCGTGGGCGCAGACGATGAATAGGTCGGGATCTTGCCGCTCATGGAGCTCGGCGAGGCGAGCGTGGTTGTCCCGCACCTTCTTTAGATCCCATGCGACGAGGGATTCCATCACCGTCAGCGCGCGAGGCACGTGGGACGTCCCGTCGAGGGTGCCGTAGTGATAGAAGGCGTCGCCGCAGTGCAACACCCAGCGGTTGCCGGCATCGACGGCGACGCACGCGTGGCCACGGGTGTGGCCGGGCAACGCGATGAGCGCAATCCCTGGCGAGATTTCGTCGAGTTCCTTGGCGGCGGCGAACCCGCGCCACTTCTCGCCGTGCGGATCGTGCTCGACGATGTTGGGACCGTGCGCCCATTGCGCGGAGCGGTAGCGAATCTTCTCTCGCGTCGACGGAGCGCGGATCGCGCCGAGCGCTTCTGCCGACGTGACGTGGACCTGTGCCGCTGGAAAGTCGGAGAGTCCGCCGGCGTGATCCATATCGAGATGCGTGATGATGATGTGCCGCACGTCGTCTCGCTTGAAGCCGAACTGTTCGATCTGGTGAACAACGGTTTCGTCGTGACTCAGAATCGCTCTGACCATGTGCCGACTGGGACCCGCACGTTTGGGATCCGCGCAGTCATCTGTCCCGAAGCCACTGTCGACCAGCACCAGTCCGTTATCGGTTTCAATCAGCAGCACATGGCAGACCATCGGGGCGGTGGGCATCTTCATGGTGCCGCAATTGAGGTGGTGGACTTTCACGGCGACTCTCCTAACGCCTGACTCAGAGATCCTCACTTTCGGCCAACGCGAGCAGTTCTCCGCGGCCGATCTGGGTTACCAGGCTGGCCGTGTCGAAGTAGATGCGCTCGTTGATGATGCGGTCGTCGTCAAAAAAGAACACCGCGATGATCGGCACTCGGAACGCCTTGCCCGTCGGCGGCATGCCGTAGAACTCACCGAGATTTGTTCCCAGCAGATCGAATTCGACGATGACCGCGTCGTCGGAGACGTGAAAGCGGGCATTGTCGTGACGCTGGTCGGGGAACGCTGTTCGTGTCGTCAGGTA